>CAZOBX010000382.1:0-4276 GCA_964578045.1 uncultured Kangiella sp.
ATTGGACTGTAAGGATACTTGTGACGAAGAAAATTTGCGTTTAATTGTAAGCTGGTTTGGAGAGCTGAAAGTTGACGGTTCGGTTGGAATTCCAAGATTACTTGAAATCGTTCAAAACAAAGAACTGCCGAATTCGGTAAGACTTTCAGCAGTATCTATGCTCGGTGGAATTGGTGAAAAAGCTCAAATAACAGCGCCGATTTTAATTAATGTAAAAGTGGAAGAAAAAGACGTTTTTGAGGGCGCTATTTTCTTTGCATTAAAAAATATGCGATACCCAGGTATTGCAAAAGAAATCGCAAATTTTCTACCAGAGAAACAAAGTGGCTTTTTTGTCCGCATGTTATTACGAGACTTAGCGGCAATGGGCCGGGATGGCCGCGACGCTGGTCCCAAGCTAGAATCAATACTTAATAATGGTGACCAGGAAATGAAGCTTGGAGCCGCAAATACGCTTGGATTTATTCAATACGAAAACGCTTACCCTGCTTTGATAAGTGCGCTGGCAAACAGGCAGGATTGGCGTTTAGTTTTTGTCGCATCAAAGAGCCTTGCCATGATAAGGAGCAAGAGTGCGCTCCCCGCATTGCTCGAAGTAGCTAATTCTCACTGGTATCCCGTTGTTAGGGATATGGCGATTTTAGCCATTCGTGAAATCGAAAGACCTAATGACTCAAAGAGTCTGCTGGAAATAAGAGAATTTCGTTATGGATTTGAACAAGCAATGTATAACCACGGTGCGTGCGGAAATTTGGAATATGAACATATCGAGGAAAAAACTAACGTAAAACTATATTCGGGAAAAAATACAAAGGCTCTTGAGGCTCTCTCGTATGAGCTAGCAGAAATAAGTTACGAATATGACAAAGAGACAAATCAGTCATATGAAGGAGACACAATTTACAGAAAGATGACCCCGAGCATAGCGCTTAAATATACAAACGGCTGGTTAACTGGTAGCAATCGGGGTGAATGGGGAGGCGAACTTGGATTTCATGATGAAGATGGAAATTTCAATATTCTATTGAACCATAATGTTGAGGACATTTATGAAACCAGTTCGGGAATTATCGCATTAGTTGGTTTGTCTCATTTGGGCTCTAACTACGGCAGTATCTACAAAATAAGCACGGGCCCTGATGGCAATCCTTTTGCTGAAATAAAATTATCTCTACCTGGAGCGGCTCACTCTTCATGGCCGACAAGGGATGAGAGCATAATAATTAATACTTCCGGAGGCAGTTTGATTTACACTAAAGATGGTGATTTAACTATGGCTATTTGTAATGAATAGGAATCAAGAGTCCTCGAGCTTAACCCTCCCACAAACAGGGTCAGATTTTGGGGAATTATCAAATGATTGTCAGATATTGAGCATATCGCCTCTGTCCAAAAATCCTTTTTTAGACAGAAGGTGCCCTACTAGTAATTAACTTAAGGCCGATTAGCTTTCAATAATCCGCCACCTGTTTCGATTAACACCTCAACCAATCAAAACGGCGCTAAGTCCCAATAAATCAAGAAAGCGCTTAAACTACTGCAACCGATACCTGTCAACAACATGCCCACCAAAGTTCCAATCGGCAGAACTTTTTGTTTTCTAGCTTGAATGGTTTGCCACACAACCACCAGACCAAACACCCCTGCTAGTAGACCTAATACGGCGCCATATTTAGCCCAGGACACTAATCCAAATAGTATTAATACTTCAGACGCTTCTACGCTCAACGCGAATGCAGCGCCAAAAATCACCAGTGAAAGAAATCCTGATGTGGAGGCCAATACCGCACTTAAACGCGCTTTCCCAATCTCTACTGGTAGGCGGTGATCGATTTTTCGACCAATAGCCCCGAGAATTAAAATGATAAAAGCCAATAAAACAATCAATGCGCTTAAACCACCCCAGGCCACAGGGCCCACCAGATCTTTTTTATTTTCAACGGCTAACAATAATAGTCGCGGAGCAATATTGCTACGGAATATTGGTGCCAAAAATTCTGGTTTTTCCATTTCCTCGACGCAACTTAAGTCAGGCTTATCGTTCGGATTATCATAGAATTTATTCAGCATTTCACCGGCGCATTTTACCGAGCGTGACGGGCCGTGACCGGCATAAGGAAATTCGACATAAGTATGATTGCTAAAACCCGGGCTAATAATCTCAGCCAGCGGTGGTGGAGTAATCGGGTCCATATCACCTTCGATTAATAAGGTGGGAATATCCGTTTGTGGAAGTGGGTAATCACTCTCATCCCTCGGTTGCATTCCCATTTCTGCACAGCGATCTCTCATAGCTGCTAAATTTTCTTCGGTAAAAAGTGCTCCAGCGAGTATCGGATGGTCTCGTAATTCCTGTTTTAGCGAATTGTAAAAGGACACCCGTTCACCATCCATACACAAAACGGCATCCGACATTCCCTGACTCGAAGAATAGCCCCCCATTCCACTCGCTTGTGCCATCGCTTTAAATAAGGTTTGGTCACGCTCAATAATGGTTTCATTCCAGGCGTAAATGATCGCTGGCAAGGCCCCATAATTTGATTGTTCGTACAGTAAACTAAAGGGTAAATAACCGGCAATATCGGCGAATACATGGGCACTACCTGATGGGTAGGTTTCAGTATCCTTAACTTCTACTTTTATCGGATTATCGCCAATCGACTCGATTGACTGCCGGACTTTGCCGCCCAGGTCGGGATATTCATCGGCACAATCATCATCGGCCTGACACAATTCATCGAGTTTTTTTAAGTCGCGGTCATACCAGGTAGGAATTAACCAGGTTTCGATATTCTGACGGGCATTTAATGGTGAGATAGCGTCCAACACAATCGCCCGTATACCTTCGGGATCTTCGTTAATGTACGCCTGGCCGATGATTGTACCGTAGGAAATTCCCCACAGATTCCATTGTTCAAACCCCAATGCGCGACGTAACGCTTTAACATCACGGGCGTTTTCGATGGTGTTATAACCGGTTAAATCAACCCCGGCCGCGGCCGCGTTTTGCGAACAGTTATTTTGTGCCGTAACCCCGGCGGCCATATAGTCTGTCTTATTGCTGGCGTTATTTAACTCTGGCTGACGTCGGTTGTATTTCAAACAAAAGTCCCCCGAATGGCCGATCCCCCGTTGTTCGAGAATATATAAATCGCGATGGGTGCGAATACCATGGTCCTTAAATCGCTTAACGTAATTAAAGGCTTTGGCGCCGGGGCCACCGGTCAGATAAATGACTGGATCATCACGTTTTCCTGGTGGCAATTTAGAACGCTCGTCTTCATCTTTTTCATTTTCCTTTTCTGCATCCCAGGTGGAGTTAAGTTTGATAAAAGATAATTCAATCAATCGTGAATCAGGTTTTTCGCGGTTTTCCGGTACCTGTAACAAACCACATTCGATTTCACCGGGTTTATAATCCAACTCGCCTTTAAATGGACACAAAACCTTATCAATTCGGTAGCTGTCGCGGCTAAATAAATCGACTACCTGTGTATCGGCAACTGCCTCTTCCGCGACTTCAACAGTCTCTTGTGCATTGGCTACACTTACAAGCCCAAGTAAAAGGGCCATAGTTGGCAAAAAGGCTTTCAGTTTGAAAGATAAATAATTAGTTAAATGATGCTGTTTTAGCATGCGTGGTTCCTTTCCTTTTTTATGAGGTGACTCAACATTGGATTGCTCGCCAATAAACCACCCGGTTAATTTTATGATCTCAGTAAAATACAATTAGCAGTGAAAATCAATGGATATATTTGAGGCAGTGCACAATAGGCAAGCTAAATTCGAATCAAGACAGCTTCCGAACATAAAAAATGTTCTTCGACTGTTCTAATATGATATGACCTCCTTGATATTCACATCAGTTTCCTACTAACTAGGAGTAAAGCCCTGGTAAAGCCAAACTGTATGAATTATTATCTCAAATGTGAGGTGATAGATTGTAACCCTATGTGGTTTTTATGGTGAAGTTGTCGTGGGTTCGGTGAAGTGGTAGGTAACTTGACGGTAGAATCGACAAAGAAAACCGCCTGTAAAATAATAAATACAAATAATATTTATCCTATTTACAACTCAATTTCACCAGTCAATTATACATCTACCGTTTTGAGGTAAGGATGAACCGATTAACCATTGTTTTCATTTTAATTTCTATAAATAATTTCGCTCAGGCTGACTTATTGCCGATTGAGGCTTTTGGGAAATTGCCTAATGCCGAGCAAGTTAAACTCTCACCAGACGGAAAACAAATAGCTTTTATTCGGCATGTAGCAGG
>CAZOBX010000383.1:0-4242 GCA_964578045.1 uncultured Kangiella sp.
GGTTGATTTTGTGCGAGAATAGCTATATCTTGGGTGTCTGGTTATTTGTTCGTCGCTTGGTGATTCGATTTTTTCATGAACGACTTGCATAGCAATGGCGTTTAGCGAAATTAGCAAGATAAAAATACTAAATAGCTGACTGCAGGTCGTTTCACTTTTCCCTCCAAATCACCTCAAATGGTGTTTAAGTTTAGTTGGCGTATGCATGGTGGTGTTTGAGTTTAGTTAACGTATACATGATTGTTAATATCGGAAATAGCGTCAAATAAAATGCGATTTGTCCGTCAAAATTCGAAAATACCAATCCCGTGATAAGCGAACCACTTGTTCCCCCCAATGCAGAAAACACAACGATGAGACCGGTCATCGAGGCATGCTTATTTTTTGGAAGAGCCGATAATATGACGGAATTGATGATTGGATAAATAGGTGCCATAAACAATCCTATTAACGGAAAAATCCACGCCGCCAGTGGCAAACTATACCAATCGACATCGTGACTGATCTGGATATTTTCGGTTAAGGGTAAGATTACGACTATTAGCGCACCCATCGCAATCAGACAAACCAAAAGAAAAGGGTACCAATCAAAACGGTTAAGCAGAAAGCCTGCGGACAACCTACCTATTGCGAGACATGCCGCAAAAATGCTAGCCACCTGGATACTGATATGCAAGGGTAGTTTTAATACCTCATTGTTAAAGGTAGGTAACCAGGTACCAATACCTTGTTCAATAACCACATATAGGAATGCTGAAATAACAAAAACATAGACCATGGGTTTATAGACGAGCTTAAGCATTTCAACAAAATCTTCAGCCAGCGATGAATGTGACGATTTTACCTTGGTTTGATGAAATGGAGTGAGTAATAACAACAGGATATTAAGTAGGCATAATCCAGCAATTACCCAATATACGTTTATCCACTGCAATGACTTCGGGTTCGTCGAATCGACAAAATACCCGAATAACCAGTAGCTCGATAACACTCCAATCATAAAAAAACCTTCGAGTTTATTCAGAAATGAAGCGTGTTCTTTTGCGGTCTCAGTAATTAATCCGATGGTTGAATAAACGGAGACTTTAACCATTGCAAAAGCAATCCCTACGGATAGAAATAATATTTTTATGGTGAGAAAAGAAGGGATTAGAGGCATCAAAAAACACATCAATGTCACAATCGATAAGCCTGTTACCATCGCGTTTCGATAACCAAATTTAGGCAAATACGAAGCAATCAAAAAGGAGACTATTGCTATCGGTAAGTCCTTGAACCCCTCTAATACACTAGCAGCTGTTTTGCTTACATCATAAGTATTGATAACTTGTAAAATAACCGTTCCAACGCTATTCAATAGTATCGCAAATACAAAATAGGTCAAAATTAATGAAAATTTTATTCGCCAAAAATTCAATATAATCTCCTGCAATTCACATCGATCACCGCTCTATTAGATTTAATCCTTCTGATATTAGTGGCCGTCGATATTAACGATATGCATTATATTAACTGTAAAAAAAATAGATTGCAATCGATTGCAAAAATATTATACTTGACGGTAAATGAGGTTTATTTAAATAAATATGGTAGGTGAATTAGGTGCTTGAAAGAGAAAAAGCAATAGAAAACAATGAGAAACTGATATGCGAATCAGACTTTGACGGCCTGGATGTGGGGGTTATTGAATCATTGTTTTCTCTTGGTAATGGTTATATTGGGACGCGTGGAACCAGAAATATAGGCCCAAATGACTATATTTTTGAAAATGGAACTTATTTGAATGGTGCTTACTACAGGGAAAAAATCAATTACGGTGAGGCAGCTTTTGGATTTGCTTCACATAATAACAAAATAATGACCTTGGCAAATGGCAAGCGAATATCATTCGAATGTGAAAACGAATTATTCGAGTTATGTGATCCAGAGAAAAACCTATTAAAATTTAGTCTGGGAAAAGCAATACTTTACGAAGAGGTATGTTTAGAGACTGTCAGTGGTAAGCAGCTACAAGTATCTAGCAAAATATTTGTATCCCAAAAACAGAAGTCTCTTATTGCCATTCAATATAGTATAAAATCGCTGAACTTCAGCGGAGACATTATAGCCATCTCCGAGATGGAAACTGTCAAAAATGATACCAAGAGCTCAACACATGACCCACGAGAAGGGACTTCTTCAGCAACGGACCACATGACCTTTCTGTCTGGTAAAGGTAATAAAAATATCAGTTATCTGGTGCACAAAATTCATGATCCGGCCGCCCTAATATGTTCAGCGTGCATACATGAAGTTGAAAACCAAAATTTCGTTAGCGACTCTGTCTGTCAAGATAATCGAGTAAAACAACGGATTAAAGTTAGATGTCTGAAAAACAGTCCAACAATACTGAACAAGTATTTACACTACCAATATGCACTAAGTAGCAAACAATCGATTTTTGAACAAAAAGAGTGCTTGATTCGCAATACAAAGCGATCACTAAATTACTATCTCAAGAGCGGCTGGCTAGCGTTAAAAGCTGAACATGAATTATTACTGATCAGCTTTTGGAAAAACAGCGACGTTATTTTAGATGGTCCTAAAATAGACCAGATCTCGATGAGATTAAATCTTCTTCATCTCCAAATGTCTTCCGGTGATGATGGAAACCGAAATATTGCTGCTAAAGGGCTTACCGGCACGGGATACGATGGGCATTATTTTTGGGATTCGGAAATTTACATTCAACCTTTTTTTATTTTTACGGCACCATCCAAAGCAAAGAGCCTGTTGATGTTCAGATGTAATACTCTACCGCAAGCAAGGGATAGAGCTCGTCAGCTAAATATCAAAGCAGGGGCTTTATTTCCCTGGAGAACAATTGGAGGAGAAGAATGCTCCGCCTATTTTTTGGCAGGTACGGCTCAATATCACATAAACGCCGCGATCAGTTATGCCGTTCAAAATTATGTGAATGTAACTGGCGATTGGGACTTCATCGCTGACTTTGGCGCTGAATTAATATTCGAAACGGTCAGAATCTGGGCTTCAATTGGGCACTTTAGCGAAACGAAACAAGGAAAGTTTTGTATTGATCAAGTGACTGGTCCAGATGAATATACAGCGCTGGTTAACAATAACTTTTACACCAATAGCATGGCGAAATTACACCTCGAATTTGCATCCGAAATTATTTCTAAAATGGAGCTATCCTACACCGAAAAATTCGAAATTCTATGTCAAAGGATTAGACTCGATAATGACGAAGTCGAACAATGGGAAAAAATGGCTCGGTTAATGTATTTACCTTTCGATACTCGTCTCAATATAAATCCGCAAGATGATTCATTTTTAGACAAAAAGGCTTGGGACTTCGAGAATACACCTTCAGAAAAATACCCACTGCTTCTTCACTTTCACCCATTAGAAATATATCGACATCAAGTCTTAAAGCAAGCCGATGTTGTTTTAGCAATGGTTTTACTGGACGACAGAGTGGATCTAAAAACCAAAATAGCTAACCTCAAGTACTATGAACCACTTACTACCCACGACTCGACATTGTCGGCCTGCGCTCATTGCATCCTGTATTGTGAAATAGGTGATTTCGAATCTGCCTTTGAGTATTATCAAAAGACACTCTTTGTTGATAGTAAAAATAGCCATGCTAATAGTCATCACGGTATTCATACGGCCAGTATGGGAGGTTCCTGGCTTTGTATAGTCCAAGGATTTGCAGGAATGAAAATTCGAAATGATCGACTCTATTTTTCTCCAAATATGCCTGGCAATTGCTCAAAATTAACATTTAGGATACAAATCAAAAACTCAATGATGGAGATTCAAATTACAAAGAAAGACATCAAATATCAGTTGTTATCAGGCGACCCTATTTTGTTTTTCCATAACAAACTCGCTATAAATCTATCGGAATCAGAACCAGGGGTAACGACGGGATTGACGATTGGAGAAAACGATGCAACCTGAAGCATTCATATTTGATTTAGATGGGGTGCTCACAGACACCGCCACTTTTCATTATTACGCATGGAAAAAAATTGCCAACCATCTAAATATTGATTATGACCTGGATGACAATGAGAACTTAAAAGGCGTTGATAGAAGTAATTCTTTGTCATGGATACTCGAAAAAGGTGAAAAGAAAGTTGACTATGAAGAGTTTGAACAACTTTTAATTAGAAAAAATGAATATTATCTCCGGTTCATCGAGGGACTGAACTCAACAGATTTATATGAAGG
>CAZOBX010000384.1:0-4232 GCA_964578045.1 uncultured Kangiella sp.
AATTCTTTAGGCATGAGAAAATAGACATCGAATTTAATTCGATGTCTATTGATGGTCAGATTTTTTGAAAGGCCGAATTAAATTTCAGCTTTTCTGACACGTTTATTTTTATCTTTTTTAATCATAATAATAAATCTGATTCTATTGAATAAAAACGACTAGCAGCATTCATCAATGAAACAGCCGTTAGTTGTTGAACCCCATAAACCTCAACCCTGGATTGATATTTTGTCTTAATTTTTTGAGCCAACAAGTCAAAATCACCATCACCTGAAACCAGGACAACCGTATCGCTTTGCTCAGCATATTCAATTGCATCTAAAGCAATACCAACATCCCAATCCCCTTTCGCTGTGCCATCTGAACGTTGAATGAAAGGTTTTAATTTCACTTCAAACCCGATTGCTCTAAGTATATTTTGAAATTGTATTTGTTTTTTATCGCCTCTGTCTATTGCGTAGGCAACAGCTTTTATGACCTTTCGGTTTTGAGTCACTTTAGCCCAAAACTTGTTATAATCGAAATTACGATTAAAAGCATGTTTGGTTGTGTAATAAACATTTTGTACATCGACTAATATGGTAACGGTTTCCATGACATCCTTTAGCATTTAGTAGCTATTATATTCAGTAAAAAAATAATTAGCCTCTGAGGTTATTATTCACTGACTTGCTTATCTTTTATTTTCAACACCTTAACAATATTCGGTGGGAAAACACAGGTTTATATGTTTTTCCCACCGAATACAAAAATTTATCTATTTTTCCAAAACACGGCCCCATCGCCATCCTTACTGGCCTTGTCGTCAGGATTACGAAGCGCGCAGGATTTAATCGATAAACATCCACAACCAATACAAGTATCGAGTTGATCTTTTAATTTCGATAAATCATCAATTCGTTGTTGCAAGCGATTTTTCCAACTGGTCGACATCACTTTCCATTGAGTGGTAGAAGGCGATTTATCTTTTGGCAGCTGTTCAAATACTTCAGCAATTTCTTTTAACGATATGCCAAGGCGTTGTGCGGTTTTAATTACTGCGACTCTACGCAGTGTATTGCTATGGTATCGCCTCTGATTGCCAGAATTACGGGAGCAAAATATAAGTCCCCTGGTTTCATAAAAATGCAGTGTTTGCACACTGACACCTGCTCTTTTAGCAACTTGGCCAACACTAAGACCGGTTGGCGTAGGTGAAGATTTTTCTGTTTTCGATTTCATCTAAATAAACTCTTGACCTATGGTTAACTATAGGTTTTACACTTGTTTCATCTTTTAATCAAGCGAGTAATACGCTAGTAGGACTATTTTAATGAGCACTCCAAAACTTAATGGCATTGACCATATACATCTTTATGTTAACGATAAAAACAAAGCGGCTGCCTGGTATCGTGAAGTACTGGGCTTTGAAATCCATCAACCATTCGAGGTATGGAATAATGAAAACGGACCTATGACTTTAGAGGATTCCTCTGGAACTATTCACTTGGCATTATTTACCCGTAGCAATCAACCGCCGTTAACATCGATCGCGTTTAACGCTGATGGCAAAGAATTCTTGCAATGGACCGAACATCTTAAATCGCAAGGGTTAAAATTACGGATTGCTGATCATCGAATATCTTGGTCAATGTACTTCAAAGATCCTGATGAGAATATGCATGAAATTACTACGATGGATTATGAGTGGGTGTCTGAGCGAATGACTCGATAGATATTAATGCTCCAGCAGAGCCAGATCTTGTATCGTGCAATTTATTCACCTGCACAATACAAGACATTCCCCCACTAATACAGCCGTGCCTGTAATCGGCCCCCACAATACTCACACAAGATTTGCCCCACATTTGTCACAAATTTCCTACAGGAATATTAAACCTGAACTAAACTAGTTATTAGTCCTTAATTTGTAGCACAAACTGCTGGTAATTACACCCCGACTAGTGGCAAAATCAAACGTCCATTAACTAAGGAGCAGGTTATGATCTATCAATCAATTCTAGATACCATCGGCAATACCCCTATTATAAAAATAAATAGACTGGGTCCAAAAAATGTCAATTTATTCGTCAAAGCCGAGTTTTTTAATCCGATGGCGTCGGTAAAAGACCGATTAGCCTTCGCTATTATCAACGATGCCAAGCAAAAAGGGTCCCTGGGAAAAGGGCAAACCGTAATCGAAGCGACCTCCGGCAATACCGGTATTGCGCTTGCGATGGTATGTGCCGCTGAAGGTCATCCTTTTGTTGCCGTTATGACCGAAACATTTTCTATAGAAAGACGCAAGATTATGCGGGCTTTAGGTGCTAAAGTGGTGTTAACCGCAGCCGCAGAGCGAGGCAGCGGGATGGTACGAATAGCAGAAGAACTCGCTGAAAAAAATGGCTGGTTTTTGGCTCGACAATTTGAAAACCTTGCCAATCCGGAATACCACCGAAATACCACGGCGCCAGAGATTTTGCGAGATTTCGCCGGACAACCCCTGGACTATTTTGTCAGCGGTTACGGTACTGGTGGAACAATTACCGGCGTCGGTGAAGTTTTGAAAGCCGCACGACCCAATATAAGAATTATCGGTACTGAACCCGAAGGGGCTGCTTTATTGAACGGAAAAGAATGGCAACCCCACAAAATTCAAGGGTGGACTCCCGATTTTATACCAGAAGTGCTTAATCGTGAAGTCATCGATGAAGTCATACCGGTAAACGATGATGTGGCGCGTGATACTACTTTAATGTTAATGCGCGAAGAAGGTCTTTTTTGCGGGATTTCTTCCGGCGCGACTTTTGCGACGGCGCTTAAAGTGGCGGAATCCGCAGCCGATGGGTCTAGCATATTAGCCATGTTGCCTGATACCGGAGAGCGATATTTGAGCACTTTCTTATTTGACGATATTGCTGAAGGCTCCGACGATGATGTCATGGATAGTTTAAAGTAAGATAAAGTTTTGTCTTCACTAGTCAAACAAAATGCCAATGGCTCGTTCCTTTACACCAGTGACGAGCCTTTGTTGTTATCATCTGGTGAGTATTTACCTGAATGGCAACTCTGTTATGAAACCTTCGGTGAGCTTTCTGATAAAAAAGATAATGTCATCGTTGTTCATCATGCTTTGAGTGTTGGTAGCCATTTGGTAAGCACTGAGTTAAACCCAGATCAAGGCTGGTGGCAGCAAATGGTCGGCGCTGGTAAACCGATCGATACGGATCATTTTTATATCATTTGTATCAACAATCTAGGCAGTTGTTTTGGATCGTCAAGCCCGGTTACGGTTAATCCCGAGACCGGAAATCCTTGGGCCGGTAAATTCCCACAAATAAGCATTACCGATATGGTGGCTAGCCAACAGCGTCTTCTAACCCATCTCGAAATCGAACAACTGTATGCAATTATCGGTAATTCATTGGGAGCGATGTTATCACTGAGTTGGGCGATCGATTTTCCAATTTCTGTTAAAAGACTTTTACTGACTAGCTCCAGCTATAAAGCTTATCCCGCTAATATTGCCAATCGTAATATCCAGCAAGAACTGATCAGGATCGATCCGAATTTTAACGCCGGTAATTATCAACCAGATACAACACTTATAGGTTTTAAACTAGCACGAAAGCTTGGTTTATTTACCTATCGAAATGCATCTGAATGGAATCGCCGATTTAATAGTTTTGATAAAGATGGCATGCGAGACGACGAAATAAATAGTTATATGGATTATAACGCCGATGTATTTTGCCGTAGCTTCGACGCGAATAGTTACTTAGTTTTAACCACTGCGATGGATCTTTATAATGTTACCTTTGGTTATGATTCGATGCAGGCAGCATTTTCCAGGATCAAAGCCAAAACAACTGTGATATCGGTTGAATCAGATATTCTTTTTACCCCGCAACAACAACAGGAACTTTACCAGGCTTTACAAACTGGAAAAGTAGATTGTCAATATATCAATCATCAGTCTCAGTATGGACACGATTCATTTTTGGTTGAAATCGAAGCCTTCAGTATTTATCTGCGGAATTTTTTGCAATAAACAATTTCTAAATGATGTTGTTGTTGGCCGAAAAGTATGACGAGTCCGATGCAGCTACTGATTAGGCGGCAACGCTTGGATTGACTCTAGTATTTCTCGCACAATGGCCTGTCTTTTATATAAATCCTTCCCTCTTCCAGGCGTATCGATATTCAATGCAAAGAACACAGGACCTGTAGGCCACTCTACCCAGCCTACCCAC
>CAZOBX010000385.1:0-4229 GCA_964578045.1 uncultured Kangiella sp.
CACAAACCATTGTGGTCTTAATGTTGCCATCGGCATCTGGGTACTCCTTAGGGTTAAATGAGAGCTTGCGCCAACGCTTACCTTTTTTTAGATAGAAAGATAGGGCTATCAGGTAAAAGCCCTCCATATGCACCATCCTTATTCAGCATTACTTTTTCTACGATTCGTTGTTCCTTCAGATCACTAAGAGCGTCACGCTGTTGACGAGCTAGAATATAGACTGTTCTAGGTTTACCTGTCTTGGTGTAACTGCCTGGAATCGAGAAGGAATGTTTTAAATCTCCAGTAGGATAGTAAATATCTTTGACTCTGAGCTGAACGGTTTCATTAATTCGGCATCCGCTTCCGAATAAAAACCACAATAATGCAACATTCCTTCTGCCAGTTTCACCTCGAGATGCCGCCCAGAGAATGTGTGCTAGCTGTTTTGGGTGTTCAATAATTTGTGCCTGGCCGCTTTTTAAATGCTTTACTGGCTTTTTCGAAACCATGAATAACCTCCGTTAGTATCACAAAAACGAAATGCTGGTATCTGTGATATCGCCTAGTGAAAGAGTGCTGGGGAGCATTAAAACTAGCAAAATTAGGGGTTCATGGGAATGTTTGGCAGATCACGAGCGAAACAAAGGGAAAGGCTTTACTCCGAACTAAAACCGTTCAGTTTTATAGTATGTTCATGTTTCGTGAACATAGCAATATAATGAACGTATTACTGGACTTAACTTCATGTTCATATATAATTGATGTTCATGTTTCGTGAACAAGTCAATATAATGAACAAAGACAACACAAAATATCAAATCATCGACCAAATAGATAAGGCGATCGAGCAAGATAAATTTCCCTTTTTCGTCGAAGAGTTTAGGCAAGCTGAAGTTGATGAAGGTGCCGACGTATTTCTTAGGATCAAGAAAATAAAGCCATTCTTTGCTGCAACGGTTATGCGTAATTTACGAACAAGCACTCTTGTGGCTGTTCAGAAGCAAACACTGAAGTTCGGTGAGAAAGGTCATATTGTATTTACTGATTATGTGACGCCTCATATTGGTAAGTTATTTAGAGATCATGGCATTCAATTTATTGATACCTGCGGAAATGCATTTATTAATCACGAGCCATACTATGTGTTCATTATCGGCAACAAAGCCGAATTGACCACTAAACAAAAACTACGACCGATGACCGGCAAAATGACCACGACTGCTGGCTTAAAAGTTTTATTCGCATTGTTGGACACTCCAGGTTTGATTAACAAGCCTTATCGAGCAATAGCCCAACAGGCCGGTGTAGCATTGGGGGGAATACCCCAAGTAATAAACAACCTGAAAGAAGAAGGCTTTATTGCCGAAAGAAAAGGTAATCGTCGTTTACTTTACAAAGACAAATTATTAACCAAGTGGATTGAGCACTACCCTGCTAAGTTAAGGGATAAACAAAAGTATGGCCAATTTACTGCGCCTGCTAATGACTGGTGGCAGGATTTTCCAATGGAGCGATACTCCGGTGAATGGGGAGGTGAAACTGGCGCTGCCATACTTCATAACTATCTCACACCGGAAATTCACACTGCTTACCTTCCGAAAGAAGAAAAAATAAACTTCTATCAAGCGGCACAACTTAAACCTGACCGCGAAGCAAACAGGCTGGATAGGCATGTCATTGAATTGATTGAACCATTCTGGCCACAGGACAATAATCAAACATTTGCACCACTATTAGTTATCTACGCGGACTTAATTCAAACAGGTGAAGCTAGAAACATTGAAGCGGCAAAACTCATTTATAAGGATTATTTAGTTGGACATCTCGACAAAGATTGATAAAGAATTAAAGGCGCGAATAAACGAAGTGGCAGTCGTACTTCAATCACTCGACATACCTTTTGTGATAGTGGGCGCTTCAGCGCGTGACCTGTTTTTTTATTATGCTTATGATATGCCAGTGAAACGTGCTACGAAGGATGTTGATTTTGCCATTCAAGTGCCAAGCTGGGAAGCTTTTAGCGCTGCTACTTCTGGACTGATTGAAATTGGTTTTGAGGTTGCAAAGCACGCCCACCGCCTATCGAAAGGCGATATTTATCCGATAGATGTCATACCTTTGGGGAGATTGCTGTAAACAACAACGTAGATTGGCCACCTAATTATGACTTTCGAATGAATGTTCTTGGTTTCCAAGAAGCTATAAATGATGCTATCGAATTTACGCTTTGTCTTGAGCCTCTTTTAAAAGTCAATGTGGCCAGCCCTGCTGGATTGTCACTAATGAAGCTGATCGCATGGACGGATCGCGTTCAAGAGAAAAGAACCAGAGATGCATCAGACTTTAAGTTTATTATCGAATCGTTAGAACGGTCTCCCGACATGGTTGACCGGCTCTTTGATAAAATTCTATTAACAAAATATGATGGTGATGTACTTCAAATTAGTGCCCACCTTCTTGGAAAGGATGTTGGTAAAATCATCAGTGAGCCATCTAGATCGGTTTTAACTGATTTATACGACGATAAGAAACGTTTGGACTATTTAGCGGCTGAAATGGGTAAAAGCGCAGCTGACGATGAAGACATAAATTACCTTCTAATAGACGCTTTTTTTGATGGTATAAAATCAGAATATATCTAGCGGATCACAGTTATCAAAAAATCCAATCGTGATTATCACAACTCCCTCTCTTCACACACTTGCAAAATATGCCGGTTTGGATGGGATATGTCGAAATGATGTGGGAATATACTCAAGTTTATAATTGCGCCAAATATCAATATGCTCAATTTGAGTATATCTAATAAAAAGCGACCACTACAGCTGTCTCATGTTCTTCGAAAACCCTTTTGTTAAAAAGTCCATTTGATCAGCCATAATGTTTCTATTGGCCAATGCTAAATACTCAGACTTATTTGGACGAAACGGAATAGCGATCAGCTGCATTTTCGCTTCTTCAGGTGTTCACGATCAACCGGAATGGGTGTTCACGTTCACCGGAATACGCAGAGGTCAACCCCTTATCTTCCAAGCTCAACTTTTGGAAGGGGTATGAGTAAAATTTAGAAATAATCATCACCAATCTCCTCTCAAATCATCTGCTTGTATCACACCACCACCACTACGTTTTTTTCTCATTTAGATACTAGTATACGAGTAGATGGTCTACGCCTTAACTCATTATCGCCAACTAAAATCTCCATCTACCTTATCCTCAACTAGTGCGATTAATTCGCTTGGTGAACGCTCAAAAACGTTAGCAATAGTAAAAATGGTTTCTAGGGTAGGTTGATTGAGACCACGTTCCAGTTTTGATATGAAGGTTCGATCTAAATCAGACTGAAATGCAAGTTGCTCCTGAGAAATACCAGTCAATTCTCGCTGTTCGCGTAATACCGTTCCAAATATGACTCTTAAGTCCATGATAGCTCTCCAAAGTTAAATTTGAAGAATCACGGTTTGTAGCATATACTTCCACGGCATATATGCTACAAGCGACATTTAAAGGAAGAACTACAAACAATGAATAATTTGAAACTAATACTAGCCGTTTTATCGGTAATACTCCTCTCAGGCTGTGCAGGTGCTTACAAAGTCCCTATGGATACCAATGCAATCAGATCAGAGATAACAATCAAGAGGGATGATTTTAAGAAGCATACAACAATCTTAAGCGGTTCCTATCTACTTGATACCAATGTAGTCGAAGACGGGGAAACATACCCCCTACCTCACTTTTCAAGCTACCTATAATGATGATGGTAGTAAGTTCCTTCTGATCAATATGAAGATCATTGATTATGACTGGTTATTCATTTACAAGGCATTCGATGAAAATGGGAACAAGATCACAGTGACAAATAAGCAATCAGTATAAGGTAAAAAATTTTTTCAATTTCGTACTATTAAAAACTTTGAAAGCTTGTAGTGTCAATTGCAGCGTCAACATTTCGTTTTGAGATATTTATGAAAATAGTTTTAACACTGTTGGGAGTTAAGGGTTGAACCCAGATATAATACAACAATTTAGAGGGAAATCGCCCCGTTTCTAGGAGCGACTTGAAAAACGCCAGATTGAATTATTTGTTAGGCGTTTCGGCGGTTTCTGCTGGCTGTTTTTGTTGAGCTTACCACTTGCCAAAAAAAAACCAAAAAAGCAATGCTAAGAATGAGCGGCATAGCTAATCAACATTGCTTTTTTAAAGTGGTTATTTTGATGAGCTGTCTTTGTTTTGTTCGAGTGTG
>CAZOBX010000386.1:0-4206 GCA_964578045.1 uncultured Kangiella sp.
GTCGCTAAAAGACTGATGCTGGATGGTTGCTCTTATCCCGAGTTGAGGTTATTTACCTACAATGCAGTTGCGTCCTTTATTCTTAGCGATAAATAAAGCTTGATCAGCCTGGTCAACTGCTTCCATAAGCGGATCGTCTTTATTTAGTTCTGAAACACCAATAGAGATAGTGGTGGTTTTCAAAAAATCGTCACTATTACGTCGTTTGATTCGTAGTTTCCCAATTAACTCGCGTAGGTTTTCAGCAACAATGAAAGCATTTTCTTTATTGGTATTCAACAATAGAATAAGAAACTCTTCACCGCCAAAACGACAAATAATATCGACTCCTTTTATATTTTTTCTCAAGGCATTACTAACCACCTTTAGTACGCTGTCTCCGACTAAGTGTCCATATTCGTCATTAAACAGTTTAAAATGATCGATATCGGCCAACAAGACAGCAACAGGAAAATAATTTTCTACCATCTTTATGTTATCGAATGCTTCCTCCAGACCAGCGCGATTGAAAACGTTGGTTAGGGGGTCTCGGTTAGCCTGCTCTCGATATCGGGAATGCTCGTTTTTCAATATTTCTATTTTATTTGCAGCTTCATTCAATTTCTTTTCGAGCTCTTTGGCATGTTGGTGAACTGCTTCTGTTTCCTTGATTATTAATGTGGTTACATCTAAAACCTTTTCACCTGAAGCATCCGTTAAAAATGGCTTCACTTCATTAAGATAAGCGGCATATTCTTTTAGTTGATTTTCACCATCTTTAACTGATGCAGTAGTTGTTTTGGCAAGCTGATGAAACCTTTGCGAAAATTTCAGCAACTCCAGTTCATGAGGTGAGGCGATCAAATCAAAATAGATATGCTGTATGTCGCAGAGCACTTCTGACGGGCTGCCTTTAAGAGCATTAACCTTATTTTTTAGTGGTCCATTAGAATCTTCACAAAACTCATAGGCAACATGATAGCAAGGCGGGATATTTGGAAGTTGCAAGTTTCTTAATATAGTTAAAGCCTGGCGAGAAATTCGACCAGAGGCTTTTACCATTTCCTTATATTCATCACCGTTCATAATCGTCACGTAGCGGCCGAATAATAAAAATGATCAGATTGCTCCATCGGGGAAAACCTATATTCCATAAAATTTCCAATAATCTCAAACTGAGAAGACTGTGATTTTTCAACTTTAGTTAAATATAGCCCAGTTTTGAAATTTTTGTAGAAAGCTTACAATCGGCTGAGAATTTTACCTGCCTCTTGTAATGTCTGGTCATTTTTAGCAAAACAAAGCCGGATCACCTTGCTTGCAGATTTCTTTTGGTAAAAAGGGCTGAGCGGAATTGCCGCGACCCCAATTTCTTTGGTTAACCAACAACAAAACGCTCGATCATCCAAATCCGAAATTTCACTGTAGTCGAGCAGCAAGAAATAGGTCCCCTTTGACGACAAAACCTTAAATCGAGAACCTGACAAAGCGCTGGCAAGCAGGTCTCTTTTTTGTTGATAGAAAGGCGATAATTGCCGGATATGCTCAATATTATTTTCCAACATTTTGGCAATGCCTGCTTGAAAAGGGGTAGAACTGCAAAAAGTCACGTATTGGTGAATTTTTCTAAATTCAGCAGATAAAGGTTCTGGCGCGACACAATAACCCATTTTCCAACCGGTGCAATGGAAGGTTTTTCCAAAACTGGAAATTACAAAGGAGCGCTCAAACAACTCGGGATAACGTAAGACACTCTCATGTCGCTGGTCATCAAATGTAATAAACTCGTAGACTTCATCGCTGATCAAAAACAGATCATTGTCCAAAACCAGGCTTTGCAGGGTTTGCATGTCTTGTTTACTCAGCAAAGTACCCGTTGGATTATGTGGGCTGTTAATGATGATTGCTCGGGTATTGCGATTGATATAGTGTTTCACCTGCTGCCAATCAACGCAGTATAGCGGCGCTAGTAACGGAATATGGACACATTTGCCGCCGGCCAGGTCAACCGCCGGCTCATAGGAATCATAAGCCGGATCAAACACAATCACCTCATCACCCGGCCTCACCAACGACTGAATCGCTACAAATAACGCCTCAGTAGCGCCAGATGTAACTGTGACTGATTTTGAAGGATCCAAGGTAAAATCGTATTGTTGTTTAATTAACTGGCCAATTTGAGCCAATAACGCTGGTGCTCCGTTAGAGGGCGAATACTGATTTTGACCTTGCTCAATGGCGCTTTTAACCGAATTTTTTAAAAATTCCGGAGTTTCAAATTCTGGAAATCCTTGAGATAAATTGATTGCGCCGGTTTGCATGGCAAGCCCAGACATTTCGGTAAAAATACTAGTACCAAGATTTGGCAATTTTGATTGTAACTTTATTAATGACATGGCCCTTGATTCTCTCGTTTGCAATACATTCTTACGTTTACTCAAGTCTACAGATTACAAACATGCTATTCTAGTACCTCGACAATTTATGGAGGTCCCTATGTCAGGACAAGGCTCTGGCGGGAATGTTATTGCCGCACTCTGTAGTTTTTTTATCCCTGGACTAGGTCAACTACTGCAAGGACGATTAATCATGGCCGTTGTACAATTTGTATTGACCGGAATTCTCTGGATCTTTCTACTCGGTTGGATCATCCACCTTTGGTCTATTATTGACGCAGCATTATTTAAATCTGTAAAATCATAAAAACCCAAATTAACCACTACTCTGCTGACACATTCTTGTCAGTAGTCATCGATTAAAAAAGCGTTTTTGAAGAGTCAGTAAAAGGATGCTAACTAACCTCAGGCTAACTACTTAACCAAACTTCTTCCGCCCACTGCCAGATATCTTCCCAGGTCTGTTCTGCAATTTCACCCTGTTGCCAAAATTGCACCTCACCGTCCTGGGCAATGCAATAATAATCATCACCGACCTGACAAACCACCATCAATTCACGAGGTAAGCCGTTCGCCCAAGCAACCGATGTCACTTCCGGTAAATGGGTATGAGCACCAGGATCAGCCACCGTAACCGGCTCTAAACTACCACACACCACATCACTTACCTGAAGTAAAAATGAACGCAACTCTCTTGGGATTGGCAATAATATTTCTTCTTCAACCAACACCAGTTCGTCTTCGGTTGGTAGTTCCAGAAAAGCGGCTGTGGGAAGTGCTGATTCTCGGATCTGATCGACTACGTCTTCCATCGCTTTTATTCCGAATCCGAAGGGGCTGAGAGATCTGTTTGCTGGTCAAATTGATACCAACCGGCAATTTTGGTGATCAAGTCTTCCAGGCCCAGTTTGCTGGTTGCAGAAAACACCTGGGAAGTAATTTGATCAGAAATACGAGCTAGCCGTTTATTGGCGGCCAACAATGCGGTCTTACGAGCGCCACTTTTTAATTTATCGGCTTTACTCAAAACAACGTGTACCGGAATATTAGCGGCGACCGCCCATTGAACCATTTGTTTATCAGTTTCTTTTAGCGGGTGCCTGATATCCATAAATACCACTAATGCTTTTAGACATTGACGTTCTTGCAGGTATTTACTTAAGGTTTTTTGCCATTGGGCTTTTTGATCTTTTGAGACTTTGGCAAAACCGTATCCGGGAAGATCGGTGAGTCTACAACTTTCATTGATCACAAATAAATTGATCAATTGAGTCCGACCCGGTGTTTTGCTGGTTTTAGCCAGACTTTTCTGATCGGTGATAGCGTTGAGTGCCGTTGATTTTCCCGCGTTCGAGCGACCGGCGAGCGCCACTTCAATGCCCTCATCAGGTGGCAATTGCTTTAACTTGGCGGCGCCCATCAGGTATCTGGCTACTCTAAAAGGATTGTTAGTTATATTCGTCATCTTTGTTGGATCTTTAAGCCTTGTTTGCCTATAATTCACGCATTCTGATTGACTCAGCTAATCTAAACTTGTCAGTGAAAATGTTAATGGTCGTTAAGTATAAATAATTAGAATGTTTTATGGCAAGGCTAAAAGTGTTTAATTTGCAATAATCGACTATCGACAATGCCCGTTCGATGTCAATAAAAAGGTAAAATAATGTATAAAATCATAGGCTTAATCTTAGCTATCCTGTTTTCTAACTCGCTCATGGCGGGTGATGCGGCTAAAGGCCAGGCCAAAGCCGGGGTTTGTGCGGCCTGCCATGCTGCCGACGGCAACAGTGCTCTCGCCATCAACCCTAAACTCGCCGGGCAAGGTGAAAAA
>CAZOBX010000387.1:0-4188 GCA_964578045.1 uncultured Kangiella sp.
GATATAACTCGCTGCCCTTCATTTTCAAGCCGTAAGAGACCTTTAGCTCTTTACTAAAGTACTCGCCTGAAAAATCTTTGAGTTTATCCTTTGCATAGCTGATAGGCTGATACTCAGTTGAGATGGCCGCTTTGTTTTCTTTGTAAATAAAAGACATCGTTCGAACGTTGTCGCCATTTTCACTAAAGCTTATTAAAATGTCTTCTGCATCTTCCATTCTGAATTCGAATTTACTAATTGGCAGCAAGTTGCTTTCGCTACTTTCGGAACGATAATAACGAAGAATATTATTCTTTACGTATATTCTCCTTGAATAACCTTCTTTCTGATTCCAATAATCGCCAGACCAATATTTTAGTTCTTTTGAGGTCAACTTAATCGGTGCATTGCGATTAATTTTTTCTTCGTTAGCGCTTTTGATATTCTTGACGTATTCATCTTTCAAAAATATGTCAGCTACTTGATTCGCCAATTTAGCTATATTGGCATCTCTCCGATTAGCGAATAAAACAATTGAGAATTTCTTTTCAGGAAACTGAAGGAACTCTGCTCTAAATCCGACAAAGGCGCCGCCATGACTGATAGTCTTGAGCCCATTGTGTTCTCTAATCACTAAACCTGACGCGTAATCTAGTACCTCTCCGTTATTCAGGCGTCCTTGCTTTAGCATAATGCGCCAGAAGTTATTACTCAGAATCTCAGAAGAATAAAAAGCATCGTCCCACTTTTTCATATCCTCAACGGTTGTAAATATCCCACCGTCACCGATCATTTCGAGCAATGTCATACTAATTTTATAGCCGTCTTCGCCATTTGGCACATACCCCGAGGCCCTATTTTTTACAATTTGACTATGGTCATTATGAAAATGTGTATTGTTCATTCCGAGAGGCTCAAAAATTTCATTTCGAGCAAAAAAAGCCATGTTTTCCCCATACACTTTTTTAACAATCTGTCCCAACAGCCAGTAACCAGAGTTGCTGTAAAGAAACTTTTCACCGGGCTCAAAATTAATGCTTTCTTGGTTTACTAACCATTTCATTACGTCTTCGTCAGTATAATAATCATCTTCGTTTTGCCCGGCTAAATAGGACAACGTAAGATAATCTCTAATCCCACTTGTGTGGTTTAATAGATGGGTGATTGTGACGTTTTTGGCATAGCCTGGAAATTCAGGAAAGTACTTATCCAGCGAATCATCGAGGTTCAACTGGCCTTTCTCGGCTAATAGAATAATACTAGCGGCGGTAAACTGCTTTGAAGTAGAAGCAATTCGAAATACCGATGTAGGAGAGTTTGGGATGTCATATTCCAGGTTAGCCAGGCCGTATCCACGCGCGAAAATTAGTTGGCCATTTTTTATAACCCCTATTGAACCACCTGGAGAGCCCGGTTTGCTCCACTCAGAGAAAATATTATCTATAATGGATTTTTCCGGTATTTCGCAGTAGGCGCTAAAGGTTAAAATTGTTAAAAAAATAAATAAACTCAATTTTTTCATGAAATCCATTCTCTTCGTTATCGTTGATGTGTATCGTCAGGTCGTAGTTTATCGTTGCTTACTAATATGGCTTCAATTTAGTGCATTCTTCCATCACTCCATTGCTTTTATCGGCAGGGTACTAAACGGACGTGTAACTAAATTGGGGTTAGTTAATATTTGTCAATTTAACATGGTTCATAGCGTGGTCAACAATTAGTACCTCTTGAAACAACTTCACTATTCGACCAAATATAGGCGGTCACACTAAAATCAGTCATACTTAAGCTGTTAAATTGGTAGCCATAATATCCGAATATTCGACCGTTGATAGATGTTTCCAAATTTACAAGAAACTCTTTGAAGGGCAAAATTTCGGACAAAGCGGAATTCCAAAATAAAATTACCAAATTCAGCTGTAAACTTGTTCGAAGGCTCAAACGTCCGAAAAGGAGTCTTTAAGTGTTAACTCAGTGAATGGCTGCTGTGTGAGGAATAAGAGACGCTAAGGTCCACAGAAGGCGCGCCGTCTTTTGGCGTCGCTCTTGCTGCGATTGTTATATGGTTTACTATTTTCGCCTAAGCGAAGAATATAAGACATATATGGACACCTTCATTATGTCAAGCCAAATTGGAGCCGTAACCAATCAAGTTGGTCATTTAGTTGACTAAAATAATCTTCATTTCCCGTTTTTACAAAACTGATAAGTGGTTTATCAAAACTTAAAAGTTATGCTGACATATATTCGAGCTCTCGTTTGAGGTATTAATTTACCTCGGCCCCTGATGATATCCGCACCTATTCACTCAACACAGCCTGACGGTATCTAGTACCTTGTCTATTACGAGTTTAGAATAGGCCGGATAAACCGGTTCTCTCATCTACCTTTGCACAACAGGAATGGAACATTGACTAGTGTGACGGCTTAGTTCGAAACATTTGTTGTTTTTGCAATAAAAACCAAGCCAACCGGATCATCTTATGTGCAATGGCGACCGAGGCTTTTTTTCGCCCGAGCCGCAAAACTAATTGTTTTATCCATAAGCTATATTGGTCATCGCGTTTTTTTGACCAGTTGATCGCTGTTTGAGCTCCCTGAACAAGCAGTGTGCGAAGATAACGATCGCCGCGTTTAGTGATCCCGCCTAATTTCGATTTATCGCCACTGGCATATTGTTTGGGTGTTAAGCCGACCCAAACACCAATATCAGATGCCTTTGAAAAAGCTTGGCCTTTATCAATCATCGCCGTCAATAGCGTAGTGGTGATCACACCAAACCCAGGAATGGAACCAACGATTTGACAGTTAGGCTCTGTTTTCAAACGGTAATCGAGAGTATTGTCTATTTGTTTAATCTTTTCAGATATAAATTCAAATTCATCCTTGAGTGATAAAATATTCTGCCGAAACTCAAAGGATAGTTTTTCTTTTGCTTGAAGATCATCAACCGCCCGTTTAAATCCTTTTATGCCCTGTGGGAAAATGATGCCGAAATCAGTTAATAAACCATGCACCTGGTTGGTTATTTGAGTTCTATTTTTTACCAAACGACGACGAATACGATGGGCAGCAATGATTTCCTGCTGCCTTTCTGTTTTAACGGGAACGAATCGTAAGTTTGGTCGCCTGGAGCACTCTGCAATAGCTAACGCATCGTTATGGTCATTCTTATTGCCGCGAACAAATGGCGTAACATGTTGCGCAGGAATTAAAAAGGATTGATGCCCCATCTGATTAAATAGTCGTGCCCAATAATGGGACGAATAACAGGCTTCCATATAGATCGGTGATGGTTTTTGTTTCGACATAAATTCCACTAATTGATTTCTTCGAGGCTTTTTGTTAAAAATCACTTTGTTGGGCTTATCCAAAGCGCAAACCTGAAAAATGTTCTTTGCTAAGTCAACTGCCATTAGTTTAATATTGTTCATGGATATCTCCTCCTCTACTTGTTGGATACCACATACAAGTATGGCGCATTGTGGCGCCGATTATAGGGGGAGGTGTCCACTTCATCAGCCAGAAAAACAACCTCATCAAATAGCCAGAATCGAAGTGTCTTCAAGTTCCCATTATCAGTCTTTCTAGTAGTTAATGTTTTTTCTGTTCAAAAAGGAAGTTGGGGGTGAAATTACGGAATTCAGGCAAAGAAAACTCTACCTCAAAGGATTTGAGATAGATTGAAAGGGATATCATCGAATGAATCTAACCTGGTTTGTCGTAAAGTAAATTCGCCGCTTTAATTCCCTTCAACCATTTTAAATTAAGCTGTTTTGCTTTGTCCTTGATTAATTCGATTGGACCAACGACGTGGCAATAACTATCACCAAAATTCTCGATTTGTTTGAGCCAATGAGTTTGTTGCAAGTTAAGTCGATGAAGGGACGACTTAATGTGTGAGGGCATCGCTGATTTATTGGGGTATTGAATAGATTGACCGATTATTCACATGGACGTGATGTATGCAGTTTTCGCCTAAAGCGCCTACTTTTGGTGCAGGAGCAAAAAACTGTCCATTCAACCAGCTCGATGTAAGCTTTTAAAGACATGGGTAATGTACCCTATTCGAAAGGCCGGTAATTGCCGAGTCGAGATGAGTTTGAATCTCAACAGGGGCTTTTTCTTTGATTGAGTGAAGTCGTTTTTTTATTGATGTATTATTAGAGGCTTCAAGTCTATCGGTGATGTTGGCTCGGATCGGATTCA
>CAZOBX010000388.1:0-4138 GCA_964578045.1 uncultured Kangiella sp.
GTTTTGACGTTGCTTTTGAATCAAACTTGCTTAATTTAATAATTTTTAAACATCATTAAGCTATCGTTAGGAGAACCCAATGAAGATAAACGTAACGGCAGCTTCCGGAATATTGGGCGGAAAAATCATTCACTCGCTATTAACGCTTGGGGTAGCCCCGGGTGATTTGACTGCCATTAATATTGTTCAATTGATATCTTTGGTTGGCTGGGCACCAAAAAATCGTCGATATTCTCTGCTAAATTGTGAAGCACTTGCATAACCTACTTTAAACGCAGCGTCACTAGCAGTGAGATTATCGTGCAACATTTTTCTTTTGGCGGCATGCAATCTTATGTTCTTAATATATTGTATTGGGGACGCGTTAGTGACAGCCTTAAAATACTGATGAAATGACGACTGGCACATGCTGGCTTTATCTGCCAATTCAGAAACTTCTATGTTCTCTGAGTAGTGACTCTGAATAAAATTAATAACCTGCGCGATCTGATAATTGTGTCTATCGCGATAAGCAAAGCTCGCAAGTTGCCTTCCTTGCTCTCCTTTTAGAACATAAAACAATAATTCTTTAATCGCTAGTGGGCCTAGCACTTTCGCTGTAGATGAATCGTCAATGTGAGAAATTAAATGGTCGAGTATTGCTCTAATATCGTCGCCCAGACGAGACATGTAAATACCACGTTGTTGTGTGGTTTGACTGGCTGACCTTTCAAACTCTGGGTTTCCTCTACCAACTCACTTAGAATTTGCAAATCAATTTTTATTCTCATTACGAGGTAAGGTTTTTCTATACTCGCTTTCATAATTTTGCATTCGAGTGGAAGCGGAACCGATAACACTAAATAATTTAAGTCGTCATATATATAATTTTCGTCGTTCAAGAACGCGGATTTTCTTCCCTGGACAACTACGTAAATACAGGGGTCATAAATAAGTTGACAGCGATTTTGCATAATCGCATTACGCCGAATGAGGCTTAAATTTGACACGGTAGTTTCCATGACACCTGGCTCAGGCATAAGTCGTTGGATTTTTTCCGCCAAGTTGAAGCTTGATGTCATGGTCTTAAACCTATTGTTTGTTCTCCTTATTTATTATGGCATAGCTGCGCTCAATACTCTGAAATAAGGTTCTTTCTGTAGGAATAGGCAAACTTTAACGATGAATGTGTATTCGAGATCAAACGGTTAAGTTCTACACTAATCTTTTCATTTGAATCAATGATCATTAATTGATAAATGACGGAGTGAAAACAAATGCTAAGTCGCAAATTTATTTTATTAGGAACGCTCATTACTGCAGTGTTCATTTTATCAAATTACAGCTCTAATGCTGAAGCAAAAACCAATGAGGAGTCAAAATCAATGAGTATGATAATTGTCGCGGTTGAAATCGAGATTAAAAAAGATGCTATCAATGATCAGGTGTATGAAGTATTGCGTGTGATGGAAAAAGAGACCCAAAAAGAATCCGGTTGTATTAGGTTTATTTTTACAGTGGACGTTAATAACCCCACAAAACTTCGTATTTATGAAGAGTGGGAGAATATCGAAGCACTCCGAGCGCATTTCAAAATGCCTCATATGCCCCGCTTTATGAAGACATTAAATGAAATCAAACAATCGATGAATGTAAAAGTTTATGAAATCAATAAAGAGGTGAATTTACCAAGCTGAATTTCCGGTCTTGGTCTTTTAAGATTTGGAAGTCACATATACAACTGATTAATCAATCTTTTTGGTTAATCGGATCAGAAATATGGGGCAGGCTCATTTAACGATATAGAGAGTCTCTTCCAAACATGCTTTCTGACAAGCTCACTGAGCTGCCGCTGTATCACTCCGAATTCTCGTCAAGGGATTAGAAATGCTTGCTCGGTGTGATAGTCCAAAATAGAGTGGTATTTCTTAGTGACTGGAGCGGCTAACAAGCACGGGGTTAATATGCCAGCATGGTTTACCTTGTCAGTAATATCACTAAAGGAGAAACTTGTGTTCCAACTCACTGGCTGGCATGGGTTTGGCAAAATAGTAGCCTTGTATACGGTCAATTTTTAACTCTTGGCACTGGTTTTTTTGCCATTCTGATTCAACCCCTTCGGCGACGACTTGCAAGCCGAGAATTTTGGCAAAGGCAATGATTGCCTTGACGAACAGTTTTTCACTATTTTGTTTTTGGATGTTCTGTATAAAGGATTTATCGATTTTTAATACCTTGAATGGATACTTCTGTAACTGGGTGAGAGATGAATACCCAGTACCAAAATCGTCTAACGCCAGTTGAATGCCAAGCTCAGATAGCTCTCGTAATATATCTGTCGCTGCGGCGCTTCTGTTCAAGGTACTTTCGGTTAGTTCAAGCTCTAACCGCTCGGGCGGGATTTGATATTGGTTTAAGGTATGTTTTATATGTTGAACAAAATCCTGTTGACCGAGTTGCATTGCCGACAGGTTAACCGCTACCGATAAATTGAGATCCATTGCTCTATATTTTTGACGCCATTGATGAAATTGCTTACAGGCAGTCTCTAACACCCAATCACCTATCTCATCAATCAACCGAATTTCTTCTGCAATGGTGATAAATTGATCGGGAGTGATAAGTCCTTTGCTGGGATGTTGCCAGCGGATCAGTGCCTCGACCCCAATTATTTCTTCGCTCTCGGCGTTCATTTGCGGCTGATAGTATAAAACAAACTCATCCCCCGCTAGTGCGCAGTATAATTCACGCTCCAGTTCAACCCTGGTATGGAGCTGTTGATGCAGAGTTATGGAGTAATAATGGGTCCGATTTCGTCCCGCCTCTTTTGAACGATACATTGCAACGTCGGCACATTTCATCAGTTGTATGGCGTCAGTGGCACACTCGGGATAACTGGCTATACCAATACTGGCTGAAATAACAATATCACATCCTTCGATAACCAGTGGTTTTGCGAAAGAAGCGAGAATACGGTGGGTCAGCAGTCGCACTGACGCGACGTTATTCAGGTCATGCACCAGAATGGCAAATTCATCGCCGCCCAGGCGGCAGAGTAAATCGCCCTCGCGCACGGTTTTATTTAAGCGCTGAGCGACTTCCACCAATAGCTGATCACCAACGGCGTGTCCCAGCGTATCATTGACATCTTTAAATTTGTCGAGATCCAGCATCACTAACGCCAGGGTCTTACCCTTGCGTTCGGCCTGCGGCAAGGCATGCTTTAAACCCGTTTCAAACATGTAGCGGTTCGCCAGACCGGTCAGCGCATCCATTTCTGCCATTTTGCGTAATTGTTCGTGGCTTTTACTTAGTTTTCTATGACGTTCACGTAGTTCTTGTTCAATCCGAAATCGCTCTTTGGAATGCGTTAGGGCGCGCAGCAAGCGAGGAACTGTGACCTCGGACTTGGTAATAAAATCTTGCGCCCCTGCATGGATACATTTAAGGGCGAGTTCATCGTCCTCGGTGTGGCTTAACATCACTACCGCGATACTATTTAAAGGGGATTGAAGCAGTAATCGCAGTACTTCCAAGCCATTCATGGTCGGCAGTTGATAGTCTAGAAGAATCAGGTCGAAATGATTCTCACGGGCAAGTTCTAATCCCTGCTCGGCGGCGTTGGCTTCAACCACTTGGATAGAATGTTTGGATTGCTTGAGGATCCTTTTGACTGTTTCACGTTCAACATCGTCGTCATCAATAAATAACAGATTCATAGGCGGGCCTTGTAAGGATTGGTGAATGTTGAAGCGCGGCTTAATGGCATTTCAATTAAACGACAATAGGTATCCAGTAAGTTAGCCAGTTCATTAAATCCGCTATTCAGTTTTGATTTAATCACGTAACCGGCAACATGCGCTTTATAAGCCGCAGTTATATCTTTATTGTCATTGGAGTTGGTGAGCACAAAGACAATACTGTCAGTCAATTCGGGATCATTGCGAAGCTCTTTGAGCAATTCAATGCCACTCATTCTTGGCATATTAAGGTCTAACAAAATCAGGTAAGGGGGTTTAATCGCAGCACTACGCAACATCTCCAGCGCTTCCATCCCGTCACGAGCACGATGTAGCGGGTTGGTTAAGTGAAGCGATTCAAGCGCTATGTCAACCCCCATGGCGTCGATATCATCATCTTCCACTAACAGCAGTGAAAC
>CAZOBX010000389.1:0-4102 GCA_964578045.1 uncultured Kangiella sp.
GGCGATACCTTAATTGGCATAACCAATATTAAAACGTCAAAATCGAAATACATTACCAAAACCGACAACCAAAAATTCAAAATAGGTTGGTATGTCTGGGCAAATAATGACGTATTGCTGATAAAAGCCGATTATCCGGTTAAAGATCGTTCGGTAAAATACAGCGAATCTCGCTTGCTAAAAATTAACGCAGATGGGAGCAGTGCAGCGACAACAGTTATTATTGCAAAGCGGAAGGAACGGGTTCCTCAGTTTCAAACAAATATTATCGACATGCTGCCAGATGACACCGATCATATCTTGATGGCATTGGATCTGAGAAGGGCCAATTTGCCAGACGTTTACAAGATCGATCTAAATTCACAAAAAATACGTGAAAGGATTTACAGCGGTAAAAAGGACATCCATAACTGGATGACCGACCGACAACATCGCGTTCGGCTTGGCTTCGGCCGAGATGACACCAAAATATTCTATCGCCTGTTTGACCTACAATCGGAGCAATGGCGCAATATCTGGGAATATGAAATATTTGACGCTCCGGACATTAGCCCGCTAGGTTTTGGCCTGGACCCTAATCAGTTATATATATAAGAGCCCTGCATCAAGGTCGCTATGCCATATTCAAAGTCAATTTGGCCACTAAAGAGCTAACGCGCGAGCTAGTGTATGCCGATAAAAATTATGATGTCGAAGGCTCCCTTATCTATTCAAGAAAAACCAATGACGTAATCGGTGTTTATCATGGCGAAGCCAGCGATTCCAAAATATTTTTTGAATCTTCCCACGCTGCGTTTCAAAAAGCGCTCAACAAAGCACTTCCCGATGCCTATAACAATATATCCAGTATGAGTGCAAATGAAGTAAAGTACATTCTTTATTCAAGCGGTAAAACCTCTCCAGGAGCTTATTATCTCGGCGACAGAGAGACCAATGAAATAGTGCATTTAATTGAACAATACCCGATGCTTTATGATCAAAAATTATCGGGTAAAAACAAAGTCACTTACAAAGCAAGAGATGGTCTCGAGGTTGAAGCTTATGTGACATTGCCCTATGCAAATATAAAAACCAAGGGCGCGGCGATCATTATTCCTCATGGCGGCCCAATGTCTAGAAACTATGGTGGATTCGACTGGTTTTCCGAATTTTTTGCCAGTCGCGGTTACACCGTCCTGGAGTCCAATTTTCGAGGTTCCTCTGGTTATGGGTTTGATTTTGAAATGCAATCGATTCAAAAATGGGGAGGCGCGATGCAAGATGACTTGCAAGATGGAGCCCGTTGGTTAGCAGATAATTATGCTATCGACCATAAACGAATTTGTATCTTGGGTGCAAGTTATGGTGGTTATGCGGCTCTGATGGCGTCAGCCAAACAACAAAATACATTTCGTTGTGCGGCAAGTTTTGCAGGAGTGTCTGATCTCGAATACTTAGTCAATAAAGCACGAAGATTTACTAATTATAAGGTTGTTAAGAAACAAATCGGTGATGACAGCGATAAACTAGAGCAAAGCTCTCCTATTAATTTTGCAAAAGAGATCGACATTCCAGTGTTACTAATTCATGGCAACAAAGACCGTGTTGTAGACGTTAGCCATAGCAGAAGAATGTATGAAGAACTAACAGATTATAAGAAGATAGTTGAATATATTGAATTAGAAAATGGAAACCATTATTTAGAAATTGAAGTAAATAGACTTAAGACTTTGCAAACAATGGAAAGATTTTTGAATAAATATCTTGATACAGAATGATCTTCGACCAAGCGGTCTGAACAATTTGAGAATCAAGGAAATCAATGGGCATATTTGAGGCAGTGCACTATAGCCCCGGCTAACCCGGGCTGCTTAGCTAGATTGTGTGACCCGTTACGATACAACTGGCGGGCGGCTATCGGCCATCAGCCGGTCCAATTTTCTTTGCGCCTGTTTAGGTCTGCCTAAATCTTTCACTTCAATCATTTCACATTTGTCATTGACCATCTGCTCGATTGTAACGGGATAATGCCTGCAATCAGCGGGACGCTTAAAATAAATACTACAAGTATATTTTTCCTGATTGGGCTCTTTTTGCAACCAGGGACACCTTAACAATTGCGCCCCGGTATCCGGATCCATCCAGATTTGACCTTCGTCAACGTAACGATAAATTTCTGGATGGAATTCTCGCCAGGTTTCTATTTCGTCAGAAGTGGCCGTTAAACCGCCATCTCCATATTTCAGACAACATTTTCCACAGAGGTTGCAGTCTTTCATTTTTTTTGCCGACGATTAAACGGATTTCTTTCTAACTTAATGTCTTTTCCGACGGCTCTAATAATTTTTTCAACTAATCGTTCCTGCTCAGGACTCACTAAGGAAAAGGCATGCCCTAGAACCTGGTTACCTTTTATTTTTTTGCCCAGAGGAAAAGCGGAAGGATGAGTTGATTGGACTGTTTTCGACGCACTCACGCGAGCCGTCCGCCCCACTCGATGAATATAGTCATTACAATTAACCGGCAAGTCATAATTGATCACATAATAAAGATCGTCAATATCAATACCGCGAGAAGCGATATCCGTCGCTACTAGAATGTTAAATTCTTTATTCTTAAATCCGTTTAATCGTTCCAGTCTTTTTTTCTGGGGGATTTCGTTGTGAAGTCCCTGACTTAAAAACCCTTGTTGATTTAGTTGTTGGGTTAACAGGTTAACGTCATTTTTAGTGCGGGTAAAAACAAGTACTCGGTCACCATTAAGCGTTTTCAAAAGTTGAAATAACGTGTCTGTTTTGTCCTTGCGTGTACAACGATACATGGTATGAAAGATTTTTTCTAACGCGGGTTGAGGAATTGCAGCTTTGATCAGCTTTTTATTGGTTTGATGCTCCTGGCTAAACTTAACTAACGCTTTGGAATCCGTTGCAGAAAATAGCACCATTTGTTTTTTGGTTGGCATGGCCGCCAAAATTTTACTCAATTCTGGCATGATCCCCATGCTGACCAAACGATCGGCCTCATCCATCACAAAATGCTGTATATGCTCGAGGGAAAAAGCCCCGGCTTTTATCAAGTCAACTAGACGTCTTGGAGTGGACACAATAATATCAGCGCCACGCTTAAACCGTTTAATTTGTGACTCGATCCTGATACCACCAAAAAGAGTAATAGTGCGAAGTTTTAGATCTTTACCATAGTCTACTATTGCTCCTTCAAGCTGCTGGGCGAGGTCTCGGGTGGGTACTAACAATAACGCTCGGATCGGTCTGATCTGATCGGCGCTATGATCCGTTTGGCTTAGCTCTTGAAGCAAAGGCAGCAGATAAGCAGCGGTTTTTCCGGTTCCGGTTGGAGCGATGGCATACGTATCGGTGCCGGATAATACCGCTCCAATGGATTTTAGTTGTATATCGGTAGGTGTCTGATAGCCTAAACGCTTAACATTTGCTTGAATGATCGGATTAAGACCGAGCTCGGCGAAAATAGTCATTGTGATTAATTCATTATTGGTAAAACCCTATTATAGCCGTTTTTTTGGAGACAAATTAATCAAAATATTTTGCCCTGCGAAACTATATACACAGGACAGGCTCAATTGGCGACGGGCCCATTTGACGACAAGTACCTATAGGATCGGACCTAGGTAGCTCATTATTATTAACCATCACCTATAATATGACAGTGTTTATTCGCTTTAACTAGACTTTTTAGTATCAAAAAGCATCCCATTCTACATCCGTATTAATATAATTTATTTCAATCAGGTATTTATTGGGTGTAGCAACCTAACTCACTAATAACATTAAGGATTCCTCTAAAACTAATAACTAATAACTAATAACTAATAACTAATAACTAATAACTAATAACTAATATGGTCTTAAACGACTGAAGACTATAAATCAGTGCTTTAAGTTTAATCAGGACTTACGACTTTAACTAAGTACATAGAACAGTGAAGTTGTTGGGAACATTGGCGAGCACTGGGTGTGTGTAATACTAACAATTAGAACCTAGTACCTCGACACAGGGATTTTGACTAGTTCAGAGTTCAGCCAGCAAGTAAGTGCTAGGCGTGACTCGAAGACAAGACCCAAAGCATTCGCTCCGCTCACGGGGC
>CAZOBX010000390.1:0-4092 GCA_964578045.1 uncultured Kangiella sp.
TCAGTATACCTTAAGGTTTAGCGGTAAATATCAGGCCGAAGATATGGCGCAATTAATTCTAGAAAACCGAAACGGGCGGAGCATCAAATTATCGGATGTAGCCACTGTGGAAGTGCGCCGAAACGACAAAGATAATACTGCTTATCAAAATGGTAATCCGGCATTTTCACTTCGCATTAATAAGTCCAACGGCGCTAATACCTTGCAAACCTTAAATGCGGTCAAACAAGAGGTTGAATTGATCAATAAAGAAATGCTTGCGGATAAAAAATTGGTAATGGTGCAATCGTTTGATGCGTCTGTATTTATCTACCGGGCCATTAACCTGGTGACCAGTAATCTATTTGCTGGAGTGATTTTATCTTTGTCGGTTTTATGGTTTTTTATCCGCCGAGTTCGCGCTACATTGATCATCGCGACCGCAATCCCTGTATCGCTACTATCGACATTTATTGTACTCGAAATAACCGGCCGTTCACTTAATGTTATTTCCTTAGCGGGTTTGGCGTTTGCGGTCGGTATGGTGTTAGATGCCGCCATCGTCGTGCTAGAAAATATTCTACGAATGCGAGAGAAAGGCAAAGATCTTCACAGCAGTTCTGAACAAGGTGCGGCGCAAGTATGGCCTGCCTTATTAGCTTCTACGACCACCACGGTAGCCATCTTTTTACCCGTGTTTTTCTTAAAAGATATCGAAGGTCAACTATTTGGTGATCTTGCTTTAACTATCGCTATCGCCGTATCGGTAAGCTTGTTAGTTGCGGTTATTTTACTGCCGGTATTGGCAAGACATTTGATCAAGGAAAATAAAGTACTGGATCCTAATCAGGCGCTTTGGAAAAAAATAACCGGGCTGGTTATGTCGCTTACCAATAGTGGAGGAAGAAGATTAGGCATGGCAACCGGTTTAATCGCGTTGCCATTTTTGATTAGTTGGTTGGCGATGCCAAAACTGGATTATCTGCCGCCGGTCAAACGGGATGCAGTCGATGCCAATCTTCGTTTTCCACCCGGCGCGAATGTGGAAACCATTGATCGAGAAGTAGTGCAACCGATCCTTAAACGACTGCAACCCTATATGGATGGAACCAAACAGCCGGCGCTTAAAAATTATTATATTTTTACCGGTCCTTTTGGTGGCAACCTTGGGGTGAGAGCCAAAGACCAATCACGTGTCGACGAATTATTGCAAATTGTGCGCAACGAAATCTTGGTGGATTTACCAGATACCACTGCGGTCGCTTATCAAGGCAACCTTTTTGGTGGTTTTGGCGGTGCACGCTCAGTCGCAATTCAACTCCAATCAAAAGATAATGCGGCGCTATTACAGGTTGCTGCTGACGGCATGGAGTGGGTACAACAAGCGATCCCCGGTGCAACAGTTAACGCCAATCCAGGTCTGGAGGTCTCGGAACCAGAGCTACGACTGATACCCAATGATCAACGCATTCTGGAACAAGGTTGGACTCGCCGTCAGTTGGGAACAATCGTAAGAACGTTAGGTGATGGCGTATACGTCGGGGAGCATTTTGATGGTAACAAACGGATGAATATTATTTTGCGCGCCGAAGGTTGGAGCGACCCGGACAACCTGGCTGATGTGCCGCTAGTGACTAATCAAGGTAATGTTACTCAGTTAGGTGAACTGGTTAATATTAACCGGACGGTCGGGCCATCAAGGTTAACCCGGGTTAATGGTCAAAGAACGATTACCCTAAATGTAAACCCTCCACAAGGTTGGTCGCTTGAAGAAACCATCGATACACTACGCTCACAGGTAGAGCCAAAATTACGTGCCGCATTACCTCAAGATGGCAGCATTCATTTTGGTGGCAGTGCTGATCAACTGGAAAAAGCCATTTCAATCATGGGGAAAAATTTTGTTTTTGCCTTGGTTATCTTGTTTTTAATTTTGGCCGCTCTGTTTAAATCCATTAAAGATAGTGCGCTGGTGCTCGTAACGATTCCATTGGCCACGGTCGGCGGAATTGTCGCCTTACAAGGGCTCAATCTGGTTTCATTCCAACCCCTTGATCTATTAACCATGATCGGTTTTGTGATCTTGCTCGGATTGGTAGTCAATAATGCAATCTTGTTGGTTCATCAAACTCGTCTCGCAGAGCAGCAAGGGTTAACCCGAGAGGATGCTATCGAGCAATCGTTACAAATACGTCTTCGCCCGATCTTTATGAGTACCTTAACCAGCTTTTTTGGCATGTTGCCCCTATTGCTAATGCCTGGTGCTGGCAGTGCTATTTATCGAGGCCTTGCAACGGTGATTGTCGGCGGTCTTGCAGTCAGTACGATTTTTACCATTTTTCTTTTACCTTGTTTATTAAGAATGAAGGCTGGGGATTTTATCGCGGTAAAGTTACGACGATTACCGACCACTGAAAAACTTCCATCAGTCCATCATTAACGGAGAAATCATGAAATTATCAACTTATTCTATGGCACTTAAAGTGCTGGGTGTTTCGTTCTTACTATTAGGTGGATCGGCCTATGCTGCCGAGGAAAGTTCGAAACCGGTGATATCGAAATTGGTGACTGTTAAACAAGCCAAACAGGAAATAATTACTCCAGTCGTGTGGTTGCCTGGCAATGTTACCAGCCGATTAGACGCACAGTTATCTGCTGAACAAAACGGCCGTCTTATGTGGATCAAAGATATTGGCAGCGTGGTAAAAAAAGGTGAAGCTATCGCCAAGATCGATAGCAGAGAAATCGAGTTTCAACTAGCTGAACAACAATCACAATTGCGGCAACAACAGTCCAATACCGACTACCTTCGAAAACAACAGAAACGGCAAAAGGCGTTGATTAATAATAAAAGTACGTCACGGAATGAATTCGATCGAACCGCGAGAGATCTAAGTATCGCAGTAGAAGCGCTTAATAGTTTCGAGATCCAGATCGCTCTCACCCAAATGATGATTGAACGCTCCACTATTCGCGCACCTTTTGACGGGCAGGTTAATCAGCGCATGGCACAACAAGGGGAATATATGACAGTAGGAGATCCGTTAATCCAGTTGGTCGATCCCACAACTTTGGACATCAGTATTTCCGCGCCGTTAGCTGTCAGCGCATTTCTAAAGCGTGGAGATAATATGGTGGTTAAATGGAATAACCAACTCAAATCATTGCCGATTAGGACCTGGAGCCCGGCCGGTGATCAATCTTCAAGAACTTTTCAAGTGCGCCTGGAAGCGTCCGATCTTAATTTGATGAGCGGCAGTGCTGTCATAGTTTCATTGCCTAAAGCAAATGCCAGCCTAACGACTATGGTGCCAAGAGATGCCTTGGTATTGAGGGAGACTGAAACCTTTGTAGTGATGGTTGATCAGGACGACACCGCACACAAAGTATCGGTATTGGTGGGTCGCGGTGAAGGTGACTGGATCTCAGTGAAGGGCGAAGTGATTGCCGGTGATCGGGTGATAGTGCGCGGTGGTGAGCGGTTAAAGGATGGTCAGAAGGTTCGCTTTAGTGAGAATGAAAATTCCAGTATTGCGGCTAATTAGAGTTTTTTATATAGCACAATGACTAAAATGTTCGATCAGTGGACCTCCCTAGCCCCTTCCCCTTTTTAGGGAGAAGGGGCAAAAGCGAGGTCCGCTATTCAAATTTTTATGCCACTTGCATTAACATCCTTTCTAATCGTCGATAACTAAGCGCCTCCGCTAAATGCGCCTGTTTCACTTGCTCACTTTTTTCCAGATCCGCTATGGTGCGTGAAACAAGCAAAATTCGATGGTAAGCTCTGGCAGAAAATTTTAGCTTTTCCAAAACGGCCAAAATAAAATCTTCTGCACCGGGTTCAAAATTAATCGCGGTTTCCAATTCTTTAGGATTGAGGGTTCTGTCGCAAACTAGAGCTTACACATTTTGGTATGTTAATCTAACAAACTCATAACAATGAGTTTGGGTTATTAATGATCAGTTTTAAAGGTAGGCACTTCGAACATAATATGATTTTGCAATCCGTTCGCTGGTATTTGGCTTACTCGCTCAGCTATCGCAATATTGAAGAGATAATGGCAGAGCGAGGCTTTACAGTTGATCACAGTACCATTCAACGCTGGGTTGTTC
>CAZOBX010000391.1:0-1166 GCA_964578045.1 uncultured Kangiella sp.
TTTTTGATTTTGTCTGTATGGCTTTGTTGTATTTTTCGTGTCTGAACTTTATCCAGGCTTCTCGGTTGTTTTTTTGATTCGATTTTAGTGGCACTTTTATTCGGATGTTGTTTTTTTTGCGGAAAATCAGTCTGGGACTGTTCGACTATCGATTCTGGCGTTTCCTGTTCCCTAATAAGATCTGATTTCTCAGATGCCGTAATATTCTTATTGCTGTGCTTGTTTTCCTCAACAGCAGCCATTGATTGCTCTGAATGACTCGACTTTACTGTTTTTTGTTTTAACGGAATAATATCACTAACAATTTCTTTAAGTGATGTATTTTCGGATGTCGAAGAACTAAGCGTTGATTGATTAGCCGCAATTGAACGTTTATGGTGCCGATTAGGATTTGAATACAATTTCGTTTTATCATCATCCAGCTTGGGCACAGCCGACAGTTCGGACTGCGATCCTTGTTTGGATTTTTCTGCAGGGTCAATTAATAGACTGGTCACATACTCCTCTAAAACGGATTGAGATTCAGTTACTTTTGGTTTATTAAGTTTCATTTTGGCTGAGCTTTTTTAACAAAGACGCTAGGCGACTTTACTTTGAGCAGACATCGCCAATAATGTATCTGCCAATTTGTGGTAAGCATAGACTCCATGGGTATCAGGGTAAATACGGCTCGGAGTTCTATGTAACCGAGAAGCGTCTCTGAATTTAGTGTCTACCGGGATGACTTTATCCCAAAGATGGCCGCCAAACTCATCCCGCATATTACGCAGGGCTTTTATGGAAGCTTTGGTTCGACGATCGAACATCGTGGGAACTATTTTATAGCTAATCGTATGGTGCTGCGCTTTTATCACCATATTTAAGGTTTCCATCATTCTTTCCAGACCTTTTATTGCTAGGAATTCTGTTTGTACCGGAACCAATAAAAATTGGCATGCTGCCAGTGCGTTAATCATTAATATACCAAGTATCGGCGGGCAATCAATCAAAACGTAATCAAAATCCTCCTTTAACTCATTTAACACTTTATTGATGACCAGTCCCATACCTTCTCGGGAACTAAATTTTTTATCCAGTGTTGCCAAACTAAGCGATGCAGGCATTAAATGGATGTCTTCATTCTTTAACTTGATAATCGTATTTCTAGCTTGTTTCGCTGACATGTG
>CAZOBX010000391.1:1176-4089 GCA_964578045.1 uncultured Kangiella sp.
CATGTGTTGTTGGGCGAACCAGTCGAACAAATTATAGTTTAGCTTTTCACTATCAAAGCCAAAATAAGCGGTCAATGATGCATGAGGATCGCAATCAACCATTAATACTCGATAACCACGAGCGGCAAGGATCCCGGCTAAAGCCGCAACGGTGGTGGTTTTACCAACTCCACCTTTCTGATTTGCTACCGTCCAAATTTTCAATGAATGCCTCTTTATTTTTTATCTACGCTAATTATTTTTGTTACGCTTAGTGCTTGTTGTCACTGCTCGTCGCTTGATTTTTCTTTTTCCTTTTGCGGCGAAGCTTTGCCGCGGATCAATATTCCGCCGCCGGGTAGTTTAATAATTTCAAACTCAGGTTCTTGCTCTTTTTCGGTAATGGTTTGAATATTACCCGGCGAAGCGTCTCCGGAATCGCTTACCTGTTGCCCGCTAGCTCCCTCATCAGATGATACGGTATCCTCTGCAACCCTTTGTTTCCGCGATATTGCAATCACAACCCGACGATTTTCCTGACGTCCCTCCACACTATTATTATCGGCAATTGGTCGATACTCTCCATGCCCTTCAACGCTTAGCCTGTTGGGTTGTACGTTCAAGTCCTGCAATTTACGTACCACAGCGACGCCGCGAGCACTGGAAAGCTCCCAGTTGGAGGGGAATTTAACGGTGTCGATCGGAACATTATCAGTATGTCCGTGCACAAGAATAATTTGGCGGTTACTATTGAGGTGCTTTGCCACTTCCTCCATTAATGGTTCCGATTCCGAATTAAGCAGATCACTGCCGGATGGAAAAAGTAATGCGCTTTTTAACACGATATTGATCCAATTTGCATCGGAATTAATTTCGGCCAAATCTTGGTCGATTAGATCGCCAAGGCTGGCTTCTAACCCTTTTTGCAGATCTTTAAATGATTCACTGGTGGCAAAATTTTCGGAATCGAGTCGACCATTTTCATCAGATTCAGAATCTAACTCAGGCTGCTCCACATCGTCTCCAGTGATTGGTTGTAAACTTTTACTTGGTTCACCGACGGCAATCACATCCATACTTTTTTGAGGGGCCGAAAAAACACCTTCCAGTGATTGGGAAAGCGCCTTGTATTTACTCACATTGACCTGTGAAATAGAATACATGACGACAAAAAAGGCAAATAGCAAAGTGATAAAATCGGCATAAGAAATTAACCAGCGACCGACTTCTTGATCGTCAACATTAATATCGTTTCTAATTCGTCGCATAGTATTTCCAAGCTGGCTATTTCTAATCCAGTCAAGAGCCATCTGCGGACTGGCATTATAACCTCAACTCCGGACAAGAGCAGCCATCCAGCATCAGTCTTTTAGCGACTCTCCGTGTTAAGTTTGATTTCAATAGCTCGCTATTAACGCACAAACTTGCCTTGATAGTCGCTAAAAGACTGATACTGGCCGATGAGCCCTTATTTAATCTGATGCTTTAAGGGATTACTGGCTACTCTTATTCGGAGTTGAGGTATTATAGCTCAGCGGCTAACATAACCTTCCAGCCTTAGTTCGATAACACGAGGATTTTCTCCCTCGGCAATACTGGCGATCCCTTCCAGGATCATCTCCATATATTGGGACTTTTCTGCAATAATGGCACGCAATTTATGGTAGATAGGCAAGAAAAAAAGATTGGCAAAACCCACGCCATAAATCGTCGCCACAAAAGCCGTTGCTATACCGGCGCCAAGTAATTCTGGATTAGCTAAATTACCCATCACGTGAATTAAACCCAGTACCGCGCCAACAATGCCAATCGTTGGCGAGTATCCTCCTAGCGACTCATAAACTCTAGACGCACTCAATAGATCTTTGGCGGTAACATCTAACTCAACGTAAAGTGCACGTCGAATAGCCTCTGGATCATTGCCATCCACCAGCATATTAAGGCCCTTTAATATATAGGGGTCCATTGATTGGTCAATGCTTTTTTCCAGACCAAGAAGCCCTTCCCTTCGAGCTAAATGGCTCCACGCGGTCACTTTTAAAACGCCTTCTTTCATCGGTTGAACCGGCGGCTTAAATACCCAGGCCAAAATTCTCATCGCACGTAAAAATGTTTTAAGATGGGTCTGTACCATCACAGCACCAAAAGTTCCGCCTACTACAATAACAAAAGCAGCCGGATTAAGGATTGCATATATGCTTCCGCCTTCAAGTAATAAACCACCAAAGATAGCGGCTACGGCGATAATTAGACCTACAATGGTTAGTCGGTCCATTAAACCTCCTTCATCAACGCACTGGCAAACTCTTCTATGCTAAATTCCTTTTCTGAGAGTCCTGCTCGGCTAACCGACATTGGCATGCCGTATACCACACAGGTCGCTTCATTTTGTGCCCAAATTTTTCCGCCTTTTGCCTTAATAAGTTTACTTCCTTCAGTGCCATCTGAGCCCATGCCGGTCAATACTAAAGCTAGAACATTACCTCCAAATATTCTAGACGCAGAGCCAAAAGACACGTCAACACTGGGAGAAAATTGTAGACGGGCATCGGTCATCCTGACATTTAAGCGGGCCGATCTTGAGCTGCCCTCAAACAGCATTTGTTTTCCGCCAGGCGCAATATACACATTGCCGGGTTTTAACGGTGTACCGTCTTTCGCTTCTTGCACTTGTAATTGACAAAGTCCATTTAATCTCGCAGCAAATGCGCCAGTAAATGTGCCCGGCATATGTTGGGTGATAGTGATTGGGCAAGGAAAATTGGCAGGCAGTGGCATGAGTAGTTTTTGTAACGCAACCGGACCGCCAGTAGATGCCCCGATAGCAACCAAATCGTATTTTTTGGCGGCGCTAGTGGTTTTAACTTTATAAGTTGGAAAGGGTTTTGGTTTTGCCCGAGGGGCCGAGCCAGAAGCTCTTCGAAGGAGAACGGC
>CAZOBX010000392.1:0-4037 GCA_964578045.1 uncultured Kangiella sp.
ACCCGCTGTAAAGAAACCCGCGCTATGGAGTGCGGGTTTTTTTTGTTCAACCAGTAGGGAAATAGTCGCAATCAAACCACCTCGAATTGTCGCAATCATGTCTTTTTCAGGCAGCGATTTGGGCTCTAAAAGTAAACTCCGCACATGCTGGGCACTGAGAATAAGACCGCTTTCTTTTAGGTAGACCGGTGCTGTATCGACTAACTGGTATCTGATATCTACATCGGCAATATTCGCTAATGCAGTAGTCAAAATTGCGAGCGACAAACAATTCCCTCGAGACTGTTAGAGGGATTCTCTGGCTGTTAAAGTTTGATTATAGAAATTATAATTTTCTACATATTTTTGCAGATATTCGTCGGTTTGGTGTCTGCCAATTGCGCCACTCCGCTGCAAAAAAATCCTGGAATTCGCTAGGTTGTTGCTCGTAAAGTTGGTAAATCAAACGGTTATCAATCAATGCAGGTCGCGTCCCGAATAAAAACCCGTCGGCGTACGGAGCGAGCGGTCTATCTGTTTATTGTTTAATCGGTTGAGTGACGCAAGCATTGTTTAAAAGGATAAGCAGGCAAGCAAAGAGCCACCTAGATGAAATGTATAGAATCAGGGAGTCTGCGAATAGATTCATTTTTGAAAAAATCTCTTCATGGACTGGAAGTTATTATAAATAATTCATTTATAACTATATGTCATAGATATATGCCTATTACTAGAAAAGCAGTATATCAAATATAGCGATAGGTCGGATAATCCGGCAACAAATTCCATAACTAATATATGACAGAAAAATACACCAATCAATCTTTCATTTGACAGCATGCCGCTTTTTGCGCGCGTTCTGATGTCGTTTAGCCAGAATTTAATGTTAACCACAGTGCTTTTATGGCATATTGGGTGGGTCCAAATCAACATTCTGACCAACAGGTAAAGTTAGCAGTAATATCACAAATGATGGATCTAAATAAAAATAATAAAAACAAAGACATATCACAAGCCTCGGTTGCCGGAAAGGCACGCTCGTATATTAAAAGAAAATCCTCTATCCGTTCAAAAAAACTGGACGCCAAAGAGTTTCACTCTGATGTGCACCTGGAAGTCAGACTAGATCAAATATCACAATCAGAGATCGTTAGTCCTGAAATTCAAGAAATTGAATCGGTCAATCAGCGCTCAGCAGTTGTCAGCCAATTTAACGCATTACGAACGAAACAATTGATTATCATTGTATTGCTTACCATTGCAGTCGCTTTTATCAACAATCTGGTCAATCAGCACAGTGAAATAACCAGTAAAGTGCTAAGTATGGCGGCGTTAGTATTTATTGGTTGTTATTTGTTAGTACAAAGGGGCAAAGTAAGATTAGGTGGTTTTATTTTACTTTGGTCACTCTATATAACGATCACCGCTTTAATGGTCAGCAATGAGGGTCTTCGAGATCCGGTCGGCATTGGTTATACCGGCATACTTATTTTTGCGGCCATGTTAGGTAACAAGAGACAATTTTTGGTGTTGACATTGGTGATGGCCAGCAGTTTTTTTGCTGTCGGATACGCAAATGATCTCGGCTGGCTTGATTATTCGACATTGCCGTTTGGTTGGGGAACGGTGATTGATTATTTTCTTATCTATAGTGTGATAAGTTACACCGTGTGGACTTTGGCAAATGATTTAAGATTTGCCTTATCCAGCCTGGAAGTTGAAAATTTAAGAGTTAATCAGTCCAAACAAGAATATCAACGTATTGCTCACTATGATTATTTGACCGGTTTACCCAATCGAATAATTGCAGTCGACCGATTTAATCAGGCGATTTTTCATTCACACTTAAACGCGGAAAAAGTTGCGGTACTGTTTGTTGATCTGGATAATTTCAAAACAGTTAACGATTCATTAGGTCATACGATCGGCGATAAATTGTTGCAGGAAATCGCTCGTCGCCTGCTAAGTTCGGTTAGAGATATTGACACTGTTTGTCGACTGGGAGGAGACGAGTTTTTAATTTTACTGGATGGTATCCATGACGATACTTCGGTTAATCGTATATCTAGCCATATCTTGTCTTGTATCTCAAAACCGATTGTTATTGAAGAGCATAACTTAACCACCACTTGTTCAATAGGTATTGCTCTTTCACCGACTGACGGAGAGGACTTTGACTTGCTGCGTAAAAAAGCGGATATGGCCATGTATAAAGCAAAAGATTCTGGTCGTAATGCTTTTATGTTTTTTGACCAGAGAATGAACAAAGATCGTTTGACCCATATCGATCGAGTAAATAGTCTTAGAAACGCGATTAGCAAACAAGAATTTGTTCTTCATTACCAACCAAAGGTGGACTTAAGTAGCGGTAAAGTTTTTTCAGCAGAAGCGCTGATCCGTTGGCAACCACCAGGCATGCCGATGGTGATGCCTGATGAATTTATCCCGATCGCAGAAAGTACCGGGATTATTATTGAGATTGGCGAATGGGTTTTATATGAAGCTTGCCGGCAATGCAAAGAATTCCAACGCAAAGGACTGGCTGATTTTAGTATTGCTGTAAACTTGTCATCTATCCAGTTTAGACGAGGAAATTTGGCTAGGCTAGTAAAAGAGGCACTAGCAGCAGCGGACCTAAGTGCATCTTATTTGGAGTTGGAAGTAACGGAATCTTTACTGGTTGAGGATACCGACGACATCCATCAACAGATCAATGAATTGCAGAAATGCGGCGTCACATTTTCGATTGATGATTTTGGTACGGGTTATTCATCATTAAGTTATTTAAGAGATTTTAGTTTTGATTTCTTAAAAATCGATCGTACGTTCGTTAAAAATAGTTCTGACAACGGTAATGACTTAGCACTTTGTGAGGCGATGGTTGTTATGGCACATAAGTTGAAATTGATGGTGACTGCGGAAGGCATTGAAACTCTGGAACAAAAAGAAGCAATGTTTGCAGCAGGCTGCGAATTTGGCCAGGGGATTTACTTTTCGCCGCCATTACCGGTGGAAGATTTCTTTAAACTAAAAGAATTAAAGTTAACACCTGTTTCGGAACAATTTATTATTGGCGAGCCAGTCGGCTCAATGGTTTAAAACCAATCTATTCAAATTCGATTATTCAATCAATTCTAAACACTTATGTGTTAAAGTACGGAAAAATTGAGTCTCAAAGAGTAAGTTATATGATCTCAGGTCTTGTTAGAAAAATGCGGGCAGAGCTAAACCTGCAACCAAGCTCACAAGTGCAGTATTTTTTGCCCTTAGGTGAGCAAGAGCTGCCGCTAAATCAGTATATAGGTAAAACCCTTAAACTTGAGTTTGTCGGATCTATCGTTTGCCAGCACTGTGGTAAAAAAACCAAAAAAAGCTTTTCTCAAGGTTATTGTTTTCCCTGCATGAGAAAACTTGCACAATGCGATATGTGTATCATGAAGCCAGAAACATGTCATTATCACGAAGGAACGTGTCGCGAACCGGAATGGGGTGAAAAGAACTGCTTTGTGCCTCACTATGTTTATCTTTCTAATACTTCTGGACTTAAAGTTGGTATCACACGCCATACTCAAATTCCTACTCGTTGGATTGACCAAGGTGCTACTCAGGCAACGATTATGTTTAAGGTGAGTACTCGCCAACAGTCAGGATTTGTTGAGATGGCGTTTAAAGATTTAATTGCTGATAAAACTAATTGGCGAACCATGTTGAAGGAAAACCAAGCTGACCGAGATTTATTAGAGGAAGCGAAAAACTTAAAATCACAATTACAACAAAGTATGAATCAGGTTATCCAGTCTTTTCCGGTAGATGATATCGAAGATCAGGAAAATGAAGTGGTGAGCATTAATTACCCGGTATTAGAATTTCCAGAAAAAATCAAGTCCCACAATTTTGATAAAAATCCTCTTGTTGAAGGAACTTTAATGGGGATCAAGGGGCAATATTTGTTGTTTGATACTGGGGTGATCAATATTCGGAAATTCACTTCTTATGATGTGCGGGTGCATGATTGACCTGTTTTTTTTTTAACTAATGTCGAGGTACTAGTTTATATG
>CAZOBX010000393.1:0-4030 GCA_964578045.1 uncultured Kangiella sp.
GTTTTGAATAGGAGATATTAATGAAACTACTTGTCATTTTAATGATTAACATAGGCTTTGCCGCAATCACATTTGCTGGAGAGCCGGAACCTGTTTGGGATGGCAATAAAGTCGTTCTCGAATCGGAAAGACTCGCTGATGGAGTCTATGCCTATTACCCGGAAAACGCGAAAGAATTTGAGAAAAAAGGTCTTCCAGTTGCCACTAGCGGAGGATTTATCGTTGGTGATAAGGGTGTACTTATGATCGAGACGATGCTTAATAAACGTCTCAATAAGCAGGTCCAAAATCTAATTAAAAAAGCTACGAAGAAACCGATTATTTATGCTGTGAATACAAGTTTTCACGGTGATCATTCCTATGGAAATATGTATCTACCGAAAAATACAAAAATTATTCAGCATATCAATGCAAAGAAGTATATCGAAAAATATTTTGATCAGGACACACATTTGAAGAGGACTTATCAATGACCGTTGAAAAACACGATACAGATGAAGGCGTATTACTTTTTGATCATAAAAAGTGCATCCATTCGCGAAATTGTGTACTTAATAGGCCGGATGTTTTTATGCCTAACGTCGAAGGTGCATGGATTCATCCTGAAAATGCATCTTCAGGTGAGCTTGTCGCTATCGCAGATAGTTGTCCTTCAGGCGCAATTCAATTCGAGCTTAAAAACAGTGAAGCTTTAAAACCACTGGTTAATACCGTGCATGTTCGAGAAAATGGGCCTAATGCAATCCGGGGAGAGATATTTATTGACCAAGAGCCAGAGACAAATCGACTGACGTTTTGCAGATGTGGCGCTTCAAAAAACAAACCTTATTGTGACGGATCGCACACTGAAACAAAATTTTCCGCTACTGGTGAACCTGCTTCGGTAGATTCTTCGCCATTAGCATCTCGAAATGGTCCGCTTTCAATTAAACCAGTCGAGAATGGTCCATTAATGGTTGAAGGTAATCTTGAGGTTTGTGCAGGTACGGGTAAAACGATTAATCGTGTTGAGAAAGTCTTTCTTTGTCGATGTGGTGCTTCAAAAAACAAACCTTATTGTGATGGTTCTCATCAAGACGTCGGTTTTACGAGCAACTAATGCTGTTTAAGAATGCGCCTGTGAAGTTCTTGAAATTGATAACAATCCTTTTTCTTTTGGTCTCGAATGCTGGACTAAGGGCTATCGCATTTGAAAATTCTAATGAAATGCCTAGGTTCAAAACGCCTAGAGCGGAAGAGAGCTATAGCTTTTTAAAAGAGCAAACATCGGAGTCAGACAACTTTTGGGATTGGATCAAGTTTATTCCGCTAACGGAGGATAATGACTTCTACGTGAGTTTTGGTGGTGAATTTCGTCCTCGATTTGAAAACTATACCAATCAAAAATGGATAGCTGACGAAGACAACGAGTTTTACTCGCAGAGAATGGCATTACACGCAAACTTACAGTTGGGTACTTCGTTTCGTACCTTCTTAGAGTTGTATCACGGTTATACCGATCATAAAAAGGTATTCGCTGAATATGAAGATATAGACTGGCACCAGAGATTTATCGAATATACGAGTCAGATAGAGGCGAATCACAATATTAAGTACAGAATAGGGCGACAAGAAATTGCACTCGGTTCTGCAAGGCTAGTTGGAATACGTGAGGGGCCAAATATTCGACGCAGTTTTGATTCTATTCGAGTAATTCAGGAATTAGCTGACACAAAGATAGAATACTTTTATGGCAAAGAAGTTCGTCCTGAGTTTGGTCCTTTTGACAATCGTTCCAATTGGTCTGATAGCGATGCTAGCAATCCTAAATTAATGGGCATTTACTCTCAGTTTGTCATTCCTGGTGACTTTGGAAAAAACGAACTCTACCTACTTTCTTTCAAAGTAAATCAATCTCAATTTAATGACGTTCAAGGAGACGAGGAGCGTCATACGATTGGTTTAAGACGATTTGGCAACATTGGTGAAAATTTCACTTACAACTCAGAAATAATGTACCAGTTCGGCGATCACGCTGGTAATGATATTAAAGCTTTCAATTTTGAGACCGATTGGCACTATCATTTCCGACAATACGGTTGGAAGCCAGCGCTTGGGTTAAAATTGGAATGGTCGACAGGTGATGACGAGCCAGCGGATGGAGAAGTTAATACTTTTAATCCAATGTTTGTTAATCCTGCATACTACGGCCTGGCGAAAACGGTTACCCCGACCAATATAATATCGATTCATCCATCGATAACAGTTCACCCAAGTGAGAATTTACAACTGTATCTCGAATGGGCTTCCTTTGAACGAGAGTCAAGAAATGATGGTCTGTATCGAGTGACTCGCTTTCTGTCACGCGAAGCCAGTCTGGGTGCGAGTAAAGATGTCGGCGAGCAAATCGGATTTACGCTTGCTTATCAATTTAATCGGTATTGGAGTTTTGACTTTGAAGCCAGTTATTTTAAAGCAGGAAAGTTTCTAAAAGAGTCAGGCGATTCGGAGAATATTTTACACTTTTCACCAACGTTTAGATTTCGATTTTAATTATGGATTTCAATAAGTTTGGCATTAACTAAAAGAAGTACTTAATCTGCAAATAACTAAACAATGCTCCTTCATCATTACCGGTGTCTTTAGCATATGCTCCCGGCTCAAAAAAACTCACGCCAATCATCGTTTTTAGTTTATCTGCCATATACGCTTTACTAACGGAAAAATCTACCCCACTACCTACATAGCTATTTACGTTTGCTGCCGCTATCGCGGTTGCTCTTCTTGCTACACTGGGTCCTAAACCAGCGTTGTACCAGGCATCATTAGTCTCATCTAACCAAAAGTTTTGCCAAGCGATTCTTAGTCCATAAGTTTTGCCAATATTGGTTTTGTAAATGACTTCCAGATTGTGAATATTTTGTAAAGAAAACAAGTCCATAAATCCATAATAAGCATGGTTGAGCGGGTACAAGTTATCAAATGTCTGATGTTCGTTATCCGTTGGGTCATCGTCACCGGTTGCATAGTTATATCCAAAAGAGAGTGACGCAGAATCGAGTTGACGAGTTAGATGTAAACTCAGATACCCGGCAACGTGATCGAGCCCAGAGAATTCTCCGGTTTGCAGACCACCTTGAGCGTCAAAAGTCCAAGCGCCAAAGGGAGTTATAGAACGTATGCCAAGAGTATGTACTTTGTCGTTAAAATCAGAATTTGAGCGATAAAACCACCAATAGTGAAGTGCAGTCTCGGAGGAAGTTTCTTTATCCGTGACATAAGCACCGTGAAATTCGCTATCAAAATAACGGTTATTACTAAACGACTGGCCGTTGAGTTTCATTGGGTCAACTGAAACAAGGCGAGAGATAAAAAAATCAATACTTCGTTTGTCTGAAGGGGTATAGGTGGCGCGAATTCCGTCATGAACTCTTGCGGTATTCGCCCACTCTAACGAAGCGACAAGGCGTTTGTCACCAAGATTAAATTTTGGCCGTCCGAACTTTAGACTTAAATTGTTTTGTTTGTATTTCCAATAAAATTGATGGATGTCCAAATTATCCGCGAAGGGTTGATTGCGCACATTTTCATTGACTGACGGAAAACCAGATAGGGATTCACCAAATACTCTGGAATCCTGCAGCTCCATGAATAAGTCCAAATTTTCATTGGCTTTCCAACTGAGGTTGAACCGAAACTGACTCAATAGGTATGTTTGGCTACTATCCAATAAGTCAAAATCTTGTTTACTTTCATAGCGCAATCGAACGGAGCCACCCGATTTCAGTTCGCCATCACCGTTAACTTTTGAGGTAAACGGCAATAGCAAGAAAGTAATTCCGATCAAAGTGCCTTTAGGATACATTGAATATCTCCGAGTTATGAATTAACCAGACACATACCTGTATTTTCCTTGAACTGCCTATTCTTAATCTGTTAACGACTTAAAACTTACCGCTAGTGCAATGACTAATAATAGACTTAAATAAGCTATATACCCGTAGGGCACCAAAAGTAGGCGCTCTTAGGCGAGGCTATAAACAACCCTCTT
>CAZOBX010000394.1:0-4012 GCA_964578045.1 uncultured Kangiella sp.
GTTCATTATAGTATCTCCTCAAAATGAAGCACCGTTTCGCAATAAAAGCGTGCTTCAAAAAAGTTAGTTAAAAAAAGAAACTATAAAACCGGTTTTAAATGTTTTCTCTTGTGACTTATATATGCGGATAAATTTTTTTTTTTCAAGTATAAAAAACAAAAGCCTAATTGAATACAAAAAGAACCCGGAAAGCACGACAAAGAAAATTGAATATGGGAGAGTCTGTTGTTGGTTGAATACCTTTTGCACTTTTGCTGTATTTCATGGTCAAAAATCGTGTAACTCCTTGCTTTCTCCCATTCCCCCCTGTAAAATCGCGCCTCCATTAAATGTGTATGGTATTTGACCAGTTTATTTGGATTAAAGTCCATCTGGACTAACATCCATCTGGCTCATTTGGCGATACACAACGATATAGAGAAACATCATGAAAACAGATATTCATCCAAATTATGAGCAAATGACTGCAACATGCAGTTGTGGCAACAAAATCGAAGTCGGTTCTACCCTTTGTAAAGATATCACTTTAGATATATGTTCTGAGTGTCATCCTTTTTACACAGGTAAGCAGAAATCAGCTGAAACCGGTGGACGTGTTGATAAATTCCGTAAACGTTTTGCAGCCCGCTCGCTTAAAAAGTAAGTTGAATTTGCAAGCTCGTTTATCGATAAAGGTGCTTTTTAGCACCTTTTTTATTGCCTCAATATTGTTATCGCAAACGCTTTTCGCTGCAAGTAATCAGCCGATTTGTCCTGAATTAACAGATTTTCGACCTCAGCAAATCCATCAAGGCAAGGTAAAATGGATCCCCGATGGCGACACTATTCATACCCAAAAGGGCCACAAACTGAGACTGCTGCATATTAACGCACCGGAACTCAACCAGACGAATAACAAACCCGCTGAGCCCCTGGCTAAGGCCTCGCTTAATAAACTCAAACAGTTAACTACTGATCCGACAATTTACTGGATCTACGATAAGGATCGCTATGAGCGAGAGTTGGTTTGGGTGTTTAATCAACAAGGTGTGTTGGTTAACCATCAATTAATGACCTCGGGTTTAGCCCAAACCCTGATAATTCCTCCCAATTACCACTACTGGCAGTGTTTTCAACAAGCTGAACACCGTGCAATCGCCGCGAAAGCAGGGATCTGGCACGATTTCCCAGATTCCCTGAAATCTGCGAAAAAAATAGACCAGAATGATGGCTTCCAGCGAGTACAAGGCGAAATTACTAAAACTATCGACAGCAGGAAATATCGATGGTTAGTTTTAGATCGTCATTTATGGGTAGGTATTAAACGCAAAGATATGCAATATTTCCAACCGAACAGCCTTAATTATAAAACCGGCGACGTCCTACGCCTGAAAGGTTATGTGTATTATTCGTACGGTAATTTACGAATGAATCTACGCCACCCTGCGATGTTGTTACCTTAGGGGAATTACCCCAACAATTAAAATGAGGATCGGCGGTAATCCCGGTATTCAGGCAACCAGAAATTCGAGTCTATCCGACGCTGCAATTTCTCATCAGAAATTTCGACCGCAACGCCATTCTGCATCGCCTGTTTGGCAACAGCTACGGCAATGATTCGGCTGACCTTGCGGATTTCACTAAGCGCCGGCAATAAATCGTTCCCATCACCTGTGACCAGTGGCGAGCAGCTGGCCAACGCTTCGCTGGCCGCCATAAACATCTGCTCCGTCACACGCTTGGATTTTGCTGCAATGACACCTAAGCCAATCCCAGGAAAAATATAACTATTATTACATTGGGCAATACTGTGAACGTTACCAGCATACTCCACCGGCTCAAAAGGACTGCCAGTTGCCACAATGGCGTTACCTTCTGTCCATTTGAGCACATCAGCCGGCTGCGCTTCGACCCGAGACGTTGGATTAGATAATGGCAATACAATCGGCTTTTCACAATTTGCATACATGGTTTTGATAATTGTTTCAGTCATCAGCCCGGGTTGACCGGAAACCCCCACCAAAATAGTGGGCTTGGCTTCGCGAACCACATCCAGCAAACTAATTTGACCTGTGTCATTACTACCCCAACTTCCAACATCGGATTTTTTCTTAGCAAATCCCCTTTGGAAATCTCTTAATCGATCCATCTCCTCGGTTAACAATCCCTGGCTACTGGTTAAAAAGATTTGACTTAACGCCTGCTGCTCAGACAAGCCTTCTTTTGTCATATGAGCCACAATTTGGGCGGCGATCCCACAACCGGCGGAACCCGCACCAACAAAAACGACTCGATGATCTTTTAACGAAGTATTTTGCGCATGACAGGAAGCCAACAATGTCCCTACTGTTACGCAGGCCGTCCCCTGAATGTCATCGTTAAAACAACACAGTTTATCCTGGTATTTTTTTAACAATGGGGTAGCGTTGCCTTGAGCAAAATCTTCAAACTGGACTAATGCATGTGGCCAACGGTCTTGTACCACCTGAATAAAACGATCAACAAATTCGAAATACTCATCTCCGCTTATACGCTCGTGTCGCCAGCCCATATACATGGGATCGTCAAGCAATTGCTGGTTATTAGTACCCACATCAAGGGTGACTGGTAAAGTGTAGGCGGGACTAATACCGCCACACGCCGAGTAGAGCGCTAATTTGCCGATGGGAATTCCCATACCGCCAATCCCTTGGTCACCTAAACCCAAAATTCGTTCACTGTCAGTCACTACTATGACTTTTACATTCTGCTTGGTCGCATTTTGCAGCATAAAGTCCATCCGCTCCCGATCAGGATAAGATAAAAAAATACCTCGTTTGCGTCGATATATTTTGGAAAACATCTGGCAGGCCAGACCAACTGTCGGGGTATAAATGATGGGCATCATTTCTTCTAAATGGCTGGTGATCAGGCTGTAATAAAGGGTCTCATTGGTATCTTGAATGTTCCTCAGATAAATATGTTTATCCAGGTCATTTTTGAATTGAGAATATTGGTTATACGCCCTGCGAGTTTGCTCTTCAATAGTTTCGATAGTGTGAGGCAGTAGTCCCTCCAGATTAAATTCTTGTTTTTCCCTTTGTGAAAACGCGCTGCCTTTATTAAGTAGCGGCGTTTCTAATAAGACCGGGCCGGCATAACGAATACGTAAAGGGCGTTTTTTAGCTTTAGTATCAGACATGATTGATCGCTTAAATTGGTAATTGGGATTGATATTTAGATTCTAGTCTATAGAGCCATGGTTAACAAAATTGTTCACCCTTTCATGACAAAAAAGTATCAAAGATTGTAACCTTGTTGCTGTTTGATTGTTATTATAGTAACAAAACGATTATTCTATTGCAGGAAAATAATGAAAAACTCTCATTCTCGAATTTTAAGCATTTTAAAAAAATCCCTTTTGCTGGCGACTCTTTCTATTTTTACCTTTTCGAGTCAGGCTGAGCAACCACCAATCGACACTGGGCCAGAGTTAGGTAGCCAAATCCCGAACCTAGCAGTGCTTGATCAGTTTGGAGATAAACAGCAACTGGCAAATATAATGGGCGAAAAAGGAAGCATCATTGTGCTGTTTCGATCCGCTGACTGGTGCCCCTTCTGTAAGCGACATCTGTTGGAGCTTAATGGCGAAGTGGAAAATTTCAAAAAGAAGGGATACGGAGTAACCGCGATTTCTTATGATTCGCCTGAAATCCTCCGAATATTTGCGCAAAACAAGAAACTCAAGTTTTCGCTTTTATCGGATCAAAAGGTCAAGACCTTTAAAGCCTTGAATGTCGTCAATAAAAACCATGAACCCGGTGATCGACATTATGGTATTCCTTACCCAGGCGTGATCGTAATTGATAAGCAAGGAAAAATCATCCACAAGTACTTTTTCGAAGGCTATAAGAAACGAGTCAAGTTTAAGCGACTACTGACTGAATTAATCTAGATTTAACCCCTCTCTCCCTTTTGGGAGAGATTTCGCGATTGAACAACGGGGAGCTAGTACTCCAACACAGGGATTTTGACTAGTTCAGAGTTCAGCCAG
>CAZOBX010000395.1:0-4004 GCA_964578045.1 uncultured Kangiella sp.
TGCTAAAAGCAGAAAACGGTCGACTTTATTTTGGTGGCCTCAATGGAATTAATGCATTTTTTCCTAAGGAAATAGATATCAATAATAATATACCTCCTGTTGTTTTAACTAATATTAGTAGTGAAAATAAATCTCTAAGTTTTACTCTGCCTCTTACCAATCTTGAGGGGGTAAATTTCACCCATAAAGATTATTTTATTACTTTCGAATTTGCTGCACTTGACTATGCACAACCCGGTAAAAATCAGTACCAATATAAATTAGATGGTTTTGATCCAGATTGGATACATATTAATAATCTCAATCGCGCTACCTACACAAACTTACCATCTGGAAAATATATTTTTAAGGTCAAAGCAAGCAATAATGACAATGTCTGGAGCGATGAATCAATTAATTTAATTGTAATCATTGAACCCGCTCCTTGGGCCTCACCTTGGGCTTTTGCTTTGTATATTTTTACGGTGCTCATATCGATTTTTATGGTCATTCAATTCAGAACTCGCCGTTTGGAAAGTCATTCAATTAAACTTGAAAAATCAATCGATGAACGAACCAGAGAACTTGCTACTGAAAAACATAAAGTAGAACGGTTATTAGCACTTAAAAATGAAGAGTTTGCCAACGTTTCACATGAATTTAGAACACCTCTAACGCTAATTCTTGGTCCGTTAGCGCAAGTATTAAAAACCAATAAAAATCAACAAGAAATCGATAGGCTTAATATTGTACAACGGAATGGTTATCGCCTATTACGGATGGTTGATCAATTACTTAATGCGGAAACTTTTCGGGTTAAGGCGATTACCCAAAAATCGCCGCTTGCTAGCGGTAAAGTGATCGAGCAAATAACAGATGCCTTTAAAGATTTGGCGAAACAAAAAAATATCGATATAAGAATCAAACAAATCGATCATATTAATCTTGAATTCACTCCGGACGCACTGGAAAAAATCATTCTCAATTTATTGTCCAACGCCATCAAATATACCAAGTCGGGTGGAACAATAACCGTCAGCAGTCGGCGAAATTCAAACAATGAACTGGAAGTTAAAATAACGGATACCGGTATTGGTATTCCAGAGGATAAGTTGGGCTCCGTGTTTGAACGATATCAGCGAGTGCTTGATGAAAATAGTGAACAGGTCTCCGGCGCAGGGTTAGGCTTGGCATTGGTCAAAGATATCGTAGAGTCTCATCAGGGAAGAGTGGAAATTGAAAGTCAATTGGGCAAGGGAACTCAGGTTGTTGTTTACTTACCAATAGTTGTTGAAGTTGACGATTGTCAGGTTAGCAATCAAAGTAATGACGAAATTGTAGCGATGGAATTGATGAGTTTGACTAGTCAGCCACTAGTCATTGAAGATCAAACCGAGAAGAAAGATACCGAACACAAAAATAACAATCCAACAGTATTAGTCATCGAGGACAACCAGGATATGCGCGATTACATCCTCGCCAGTATCAACGACGATTACCAAGTGTTAACTGCAAAGGATGGTGTTAAAGGGCTTGAAATCGCAATATCGGAAGTGCCAGATATTATCATTTGTGATGTGATGATGCCTAAAAAAGACGGCTATTAAACCACTCACGAACTTCGAAACAATACCGTCACCAGCCACATCCCAATTATCTTGCTAACAGCACTAGGTGACCGAGAAAGTCGATTAAAGGGTTGGCAGGAAAGAGCTGATGAATACTTAACAAAACCCTTTGATATCGAAGAATTGAAAATTCGCCTGATAAATTTACTCGATATTAGAGATATACTTAAAAAGAGATTTGGAGAGTTAGTCTTCCAGCCTGCTCTAGCTAAAAACGTTCAAGAAATACCAGAAAAAAATAGTAAAAAGCAATTACAACTAGAATTTATCGAAGGACTCGACAAGAATATTGAATCGATTTATACAGAGCCATCCCTGAAAATTGCAACAATTGCGAGTTCAATGGCCATGAGTGAGAGGCAATTATTCAGAAAAATTAAAGCTGTGACTGATTTAACCCCTTCTGAATATCTTAGACGATTTCGATTGGAAAAAGCTAAGAGGTTAATCAAAGAAGGCAATAGCATAAGTAATAGTGCATTTGATGTTGGGTTTGTTTCTGTCAGTTATTTCAGTAAATGTTTTCGGGCACAATTTGGTTACTCGCCAAGTGAGTTTATGTGAGATTATAAATATAAACCTTGAGTAAACCTATATTTCTTCGCAGTGATAATAAACAAGTATAATTCCGTTAGACTGTTCGAATTACTGGCTAACGTTTATTTTTTTCCTCAATCCATTTTGACATATATTTTGTGCTTCGTATCGTATGGTGACTAAGCATTGCACCAGTAAAGTTGTTGGTTCGATGTTGGCCGATATTTTCCAGCAGATAGTTTATCTTAATCATTAATCTGTTCGCGATAGATTTTTGATCATAAACCGCACTTAATAACTTTTCGCACTCGGCACTTTTTTCTGACCAGAGTTGCTCCTCACGGTAAAGAATAACCGCCTTTTCAGCAATATCTTCCACTGTATCGCCGATCAACCCCGGCCAAGGATTACCGGCGGTCATTCCTTCGGCACCAATATCGGTGGTCACACTGGGAGTACCGGATTGCATCGCATCGACAAATTTTCCTTTAATGCCGGCGCCAAATCTCAGCGGCGACAAACAAACCCGCGCACTTTGCATAACCTGTTTAACATCATCGGCGCGATCTTTAATCATAAAACCCGTTTTTGGATTATTCAGTGCGGTTGCTTTGGGTGGTGTGTAAGAGCCATATATGTGCAACTCTGCATCCGGTAATTGTTTTCTAATCAATGGCCAAATTTTCTGCAAATAAAGAATCGAATCCCAATTAGGTGCATGGCGTAAATTGCCGATGGTGACAAAATGCTGTCTCTCTGAAAAACTGGGTAGCGATTGGTTAGTACTGTCCAAATCCAGCATAAATGGAGTATGGGTCAGTAGCGCAGGATCCAATTTAAAATGCTCAGTTAGCAATGAAATTTCAAAATCAGAAATAATCAAAGATAGATCGCAGCGATAAATACTGGCGATTTCTCTTTTAGCCAGGTCCGAGTTTAAATCATCATTAACAAAAACTCTGTTTTCTTTTAGCGCGGTTTGGCGGGCGCCTCTTAAACACTGCAAGTCTTCGGTATCCAGTAGTCTCAGAGCGTTGGGATAGCTTTCTGCCACTCGCCAACCAAATTGCTCTTCCATCATAAACCGATCAAATAACACTGCGGTGGGTTGAATACTTTTAATGTAATCGTCAAAACCCGAATCATTAATTTCGATAGTTTTAGTTTCAATGTTTTCGGCGGCCAAATCAAAGTTGTAATCGGTTTTTTGTGCTGGCGTTGCAAATATAACCCGCCATGATTCACGTTTAAACAGCCGAATGATCGATAACATATGAGAGCCGGCGGCCGACGACTTAGGCTCAGGCCAAACATAGCCGATGATGAGTAATGTTTGCATGCGAGTTTTGTAGAAATGATAAAGTAGCATTTTAACTGATCTAAATATATTATTCGTGTTAACTGCCACTTTGACAAATCTAAAATTAAGTAACCTCAACTCTGGATAGGAGTAGCCAGGAAACTCTTGAAGCATCAGATTATATAAAGGCACATCTGCTATTATCCGGAGTTGTGGTTAAACAATAACGTGAAGGCTATGGATTCAAATACTAAAAACAAAAATACTATCAAGCGCCGAAAATTACTCAAGTGGGGAATTGCGTTGGCCAGTACCGCAGCAATAGGCAGTCTATACTGGCCGAATCGCTGGAACTACATCGTGATCCACCATTCCGCAGGCGACTACGGCAATATACCGTTTTTGCAAAAAGTGCATCGCCAAAGACAATCCAGAGATCCCATCGACGCTATTCCTTATCACTACGTGATTGGCAACGGTAATGGCATGAAAATGGGTGAAGTGGCTAGGGTCTGTTTATCTTTCATACTTCACCACTGCCGAGGCGCTTTTTTTGTCTA
>CAZOBX010000396.1:0-3993 GCA_964578045.1 uncultured Kangiella sp.
AGCCACTAAGTTCGCCAATTGGGGAATGGTTATTCCCAGTTCGGCCAGTTTGTTGGGATCAAATCTAATTTGTAATTCTTCGCGATTATTCTCATTGAAGGTTTGAACGCTGGCGACACCGTTAATGCTTTCCAGTCTCGGCCTGATGCTTGAATCAACGTAATCAAAATATTCAGAAATCTCTTTTTCATTTCCGGGCAAAGCCTGCAAGAAAAAATAAGTGAGCGCCGGTGTACCTCCACCAAAACCGCCTAACATGATCTGCGGCGGGCGAGCATCACGAGGAAGAGGCGGAATACGCGTCATTCGACTAATCACCTCAATTAGCGTTTGCTGCATATCCGTCTCGACGCTAAATTCAAGATTAATATAAGAATTACCTCGATTGGCAAAGGCATTCATTTGGATCATTCCAGGAATGCCTCTTAGTACTCTTTCTTGTGGTTCGATCAGTTCAGATTCCACTTCCTTGGGAGAGGCGGCACGCCATTGAGTCTGAATGGCAATCCTGGGTCTTTCAATATCCGGAAATAGTTGCACTGGTAGTTTGACTAAACTCATAATGCCGACTAATAGAATCATGGCGATTCCAACCGCCACCGACGCAGGACTTTTTAATGCATGACTGGTTAACTTCATGGGATAGCGAACTCTTACATTTTTTGAATTATAAAAATGTTAGCAGCTTTTATTTTATCGAAAAGAATTTAACGACTAAACGAGTTTAACTTGCGGTGAGTTGTTGCAAGATTTTGATATGGAAATATTCTGAAATACCTTTGTATCAAGATGTTTCAAAAAGGAAGAGATAAACAATTTGAGTTTATTTCAGATGATACCAATTATAAAAAATTAACTAAACAATATAGTAACTAATCGGCGAGTTACTAAATCGAATAGTTACACGATATGCTTGATTTTATCGCGATAACTTCTGCTCATTTTTAAGCGAGAACCACCTTTTAAAATCAAATAATATTCACCATTTATATGCGAACACACTTTTTCGATCATATTCAGATTCACAATGGTCGAACGATGAATACGTTGAAAATTGTCCGGGTCCAGTTTTTCTTCCAGATTTTTCATAGTACTTCGCAGTACATGAACAGCCTCACTGGTGTGCAGACACATATAATCACCTGCGGCATCCACCCAGGCAATATCTTGAGCCGGAACTAATGTCGTTTCTCCGCGATCTTTGATTGCAATTTTTTCTGGATAGATTTTTGCGCAAGTGGTTCCGCTAGCCAACATTTCGTCGATTTTTTCGGCGGACTCTCCGGTAATATTAATGATCAGATCCAGTAAACGTTTTTTACGATTGCTTTCGCCATCCTGTTTAAGATGCTGACGAACCCGCTCTATTGCGACTGATAATCGGTGGTCATCAATGGGTTTTAATACATAGTCAACCGCATGAATTTCAAAGGCATCAACCGCATATTGGTTGAAGGCAGTCACAAAAACAATCAATGGCATATTGTCTGACTGAATTTGTCGAACCACTTCAAATCCATCAATCCCGGGCATTTGAATATCGAGAAAAACTAAGGCGGGTGAATATTCTTCGATGGCAGACAGAGCCTCGCGGCCATTCTTGCACTGAGCAACGATTTCAATATCCGTGTGTTGTTGCAGGCGAAGGGCTAATCCTCTGCGTGCCAGAGATTCATCATCAACAATCAGGGTGCGGATATTTGACATAACCTGGTATCACCTGTTTGAGAGCTAGTAACGATTAACTACCCTCGGCAACTTCTAAAGGAATACGCATACTAACTTGTAATCCGGTAGGTTTAGTATTAGAAATTGTAAAAGAGTGTTTCTCACCGTATAACTCGTGTAAGCGTTCTTTGGTGTTCTTTACTCCAACGCCGCGTCCGTTTGGCAATTCATCTTCGACTAAATTGGCCCCGGGGCCATCATCCTTTATTTCGAGCAATAACTCATTGGCAAATACTTTGGCACGCAAACTGATGGTGCCACCGGTTTCTGAATTGGCGATGGCATACTTAATCGAATTTTCCACCAGCGGCTGTAATATCAAGCTGGGGATCAGGGCTTTTTCTGCTTCCGCTTCTATTTGAAAATCCAGCCTTAATCTTTCCTCAAAACGCACTTTCTCGATCCCCAGATAAAGATTTAGAGTATTAATTTCTTGCTCCAGGGTGACTTTTTGCATCGGATCGTTATCCAGAGAATAGCGCAGGAAGTTGGATAAGCGAATAACCATTTCATTCGCCCGTTTCGCCTGATTTTCTAGTACCAGAGTAGAAATAGCATTGAGTGTATTAAATAGAAAATGAGGATTAAGCTGATATCTCAACATTTTTAACTGCGCTTCATGGGCAAGGGTGTTGGCCTTTAGGGCGCTCTGACTGGCTTCTTGCATCGCCTGATAGAATTTAATACCAAAATAAAGGCAGCTCCAACAAACGAAAATATAATAGATGTTTGAAATTCCCCAAAAATAACCAGTCCAGACATCTGGCCGATAGCCATGTTTGAATAGTTCCCAGTAGGCCAGGTTATAAGGTACCACCCAGATAAGACTGCATAAATAGGAGGCTAAAATAACTGTGATTATGCGTGTCGCCGCAGAGGCATTCCAGACCTTTCTATAAACAGGCCGAAGAATAAAGCTGACCATTAAACCGAGTGCCGCGCCAATAAATAGTACCCAGTAATATTTCATCGGTTTATCCCAATAAAAAGCGCCGACATAGGAACTGAGGCAGTAACCTCCCCATCCGACGATATTTAGAAAGATAAACTGAAAATTGGTGGAAGGAATGACCTTGTTTGATTGCATGGTTAAAGGGCTTAATCTCAAATGAAAATTAGTACCCCATCACAGGATTTTTGACTATTTCAAAATCCCTGTGATGGGGTACCAAGTATAGAGGATATTGACTATTCAATGTAGCGCTTAAACTTATCTAAGCCTCAGTTGGTCTTATTTTAGAGCTTGCTCAGTCAAATAATGGTTAAAAAGCTTTATCCAAATTCTTTTTCGTTAAATAGCTGAAACCCCATTTGATAGAAACTGTCTAAATCTTGCTCCGTTGGAAATCCGTAATAACAGGCTTTGCCGCGCTGTGGATGTGAAATCAATTGCTTGCCGATTTGTAAACGGTTTACTGCCACTAACATATTTTCACAGCCTGAATGATAGAGTGCTAAAACATTATACAAATAGGATTTATTTTTTTCTAATGGCACTTCTGACTTTTGAATAATTTCACCCTGATCGATGTTTTTATCGGAAATAAAATGCAAACTGGATCCAAAGGATCGCTCGTTATTTACCATCGCCCAAAACGTCGCCATAACGCCCTGATATTCCGGTAACAGACCGGAATGCAAATTAATGATCCCAAAACACGGAATATCGATCACTGGCTGCTGCAAAATTTTACCAAAACGAATAGAAAGAATGAGATCGGGACTAAATTTTTTAACCGCCAAAATTCCCCTATTTTGATTGATATCATTCATCGGAGTCATTTCTACCTGATACTTGTGACTGATTTTTTTAAAAGAATTAATTGTCTTAGCCTCAAACCTGTGGTTTAAATGACTTAGCAGCATTGGTTGAGAAGAGTTTTCTACTTTATCTACCAGGCTTTGTTCAAATTTAGCTAATTCAACCAGCGATTGAGATCGCTTTTGATTGCCTCCCACTTTATCCGACAGGCCTATTAATATCTGATGGTGAGCGAGTTGTGGCATCAAAAGATTGAGTACAATAAGACTTGCAAAATCGTTATTGATAAGCAGTATTATTTTCATGGTTGATGATTTACTCGTAAAAATTTGCTTTGTTGATTGGAATTTATCATTTTTTCCATCGTTGGTATATACCCACTCCGCCTCAAGATGCCTGTTTCAGTGTTCAGCTAACGAGCTTAAACAAGACGCAACTTGAAGGAAATGGGTATATACCCGTGCTACCTCAAAATGCAGGTTCCAGTGTTCAGCTAAAATACC
>CAZOBX010000397.1:0-3991 GCA_964578045.1 uncultured Kangiella sp.
GAACGTCAACTTCGCCGGCTAATCCTAATTTGGCAAATGCTGGCACGGTTGAAATATCCAGATCGGGGAAAGGTGTATTTTCCGGGGTAAAACTTTGAATTTTTGCTACCGTGACCACATCAACATAATCCGCTGTTGGGCATGAGTTCCGGGAGAAGTCGGTACACCCCAAGGGAACGGGTAATAATTCTTTTGGAAAATCCCAAGCTCGCATGATGGCTTTGCCCACTCTGCCTTGGAGTCTGGTGATGATTTTGTCCAATATAGCTTCTTTTTCGAGGATCTGCGGGTTGTCTTCCGCTAAAGTCAGAATGGGTAAAATCCCTATTTCATGGATCAAGCCCGCTAACGTTGCCTGATCGGGTTTTAATTTAGTGAAATGACTGGCTAATACATGACTAATAGACGCCACTTCCAAAGAATGCTCCCAGGAACGTCTGAGCCTTATATCCACAGCATCATGGGTCGCTTGAAACATTTGTTCCATAGCCAGGCCTGTAGCGAGATTGCGCACGAAATTGATTCCCATGCGAGTAATCGCTAATTGTAGGTTATCCACCACCACAGCACCGCGCATCAATGGACTATTGGCTACTTTGATGATACGTGCCGCCAATGCGACATCCTGACCGATTACCGAGGATAATCCGGCTGAATTAACATCAGGATCACTGACAGCGTCTCGTATTTTTAAAGCCACTTCTGGAAGCGTTGGCAGGGTAAGACGATCATTTTTAATCGCATCTATCAACTCATTGAGGAAATCTTGTTCTAGGCTCATAGTCTCTTTCTTAGTTTTGCAGGCATTTGATGGAACAAGCTGCGCTGTTTGATGATTTGAGGATAATTTAAGTATAGGACTATTTTCATGATACAACTGATATTTTCACCTATGTTGCGCAATAGAGCAAAATTTGACCTACTGGCACTAAAGGGCTCGATGAGCGTTACATCTCTGGTCTTGGTGGTATTTGCTCAAAACCACACTTCAAAAAATCATCGGCTTATCTATCGCGGGATTGCAAGAAACAATAAAATAAAGCGCTATGTTTTCTTGAGTAGCATGGATTTCTGCGTTAAAAATTCGGCTGTCGCCATCACTGCATTGACTAATCTATCAATGTTAATTTGGAAGAAAGAAAGACGTATATCGCAAGCTAACTAAGTGCAGGTTTTGGCAAAATCGATGCAAAAAGCGAGAAAATAGGAAAAATTTACAGGCATGTTTCCGATAAGTAAACTCTGGATCTTTATCATATGCACGGTTATCGGCACATTCACCGGCCTTATTTTCCGGGGTGTGAAAGATTAATTAGCCGATACTATTGGCGAGTTTTATAAGCTTTTCCGCTAGGATTTAAAACCATAAAAAAGCTGAGAAAATAAGATGGTTGTGATGTATAGAATTTGTTCAACCTTTACACTTCGAACTAAGGCACCAAAACCAGCTCGGAGTCATTAGCTGAATTTCGAAACGATTTATTATTGTCAGCGCTATCTTTCACTAAAGCAAGCACCAAAGTTCCATTGCCCTGCAAGCTGGTACAACAGATCACTTCAGCGACTTTTTTGTCGTCCTGAAGTAGTTTTTGCATCGGTGCCAGTTCAATGAATTGTTCAGTTGTTAAAAGTTGCAGATGTTGTTTTAACTTGCCTTTGTATTGCATTCTGGCAATCACTTCCTGACCGGTAAAACACCCCTTATTAAAATCGATGGCTGATAATTTAGGCAAATCCAGGTTATGGGGTAAAAATTGCTCGCAGGAAAAAGCAGTCAGCCAGGTCACTCGGTTGGAAGCCAATTGCCAATACCAATGGCTGTCGGTGTCCAGGATTTGGGTGTTTGCAGAATCAGCATAGCTAGCCATTGAATTAGAACTTTCTTCATAGATGATGGATAAATCAATTGAGGGAATATCGATAGCTTGTAGATCGTTGTTTACTTTTGAATCAGTATTGATGGCTATCAGTCTTAAAGAATCACTGGCTGAGGTAATACTAACCTTATAAAAAACCGCATACTTTTTTAGGTGCAAGATGGCCGGCTCAGCAATTTCTTTCGGTAGTATAAAGCGAAACCCATTGGTGATCCGATGAATATGAAATAAAGAGACGATACGACCTTTCGGGTTACACAATACTGCCAATTGGGCTTTATCCGTCAGTATTTTAGGCACATCGACCGATATTTGCCCCTGTAGCAATTTTTCGCTATCGGCTCCAAGTAAGTCAAAATAGGTGTAACTTTCTAGTTCAAAAATAATGTTGGTATTGCTCATTTTGGCATCCACTTTAGACTATTGGGATCGGCATTATTCTAACCTGTCACTTAGGGGAAATACAGCATTGGTAAAGGTTTTGGTTAAAGTTTATTAGAGTTACTCGTCAATGGATTTAAAAATCTCACCTGAACGTTCAATGACCAAGATTTGTGCTTCTTCGTTATATTCGGGCCGGATCTCTCCATGCAGACTAATGCTTCTAAAATAACCGGCTTTCATCACATCAATGCAAATCGCCCGTTTTTCGGGTGGTGGACTGAGATAGGATTTTTTATACATGATCGCAAACTGTTCAGTATTCCAAATTCCAAGATCGCGTTAATATCCGTGGCTTTCATCGTGTTTTTTAATAATCTAATTGGCTATACAAAAACGATCAATGTTTTCTTAAAATTATTGGCACATGGTCTATTTTGCACATTTTTTCAACGATTCCTTTGTCTAAGTTCAATCCACAATCAATCAAAAACCTCTTTTATATTTCGTAGAAAAGCTTTGCTAGAAAGTAAAAAATAAAGGATACAGTGAAATATTTAAAAAATATTAACGGTTATTCTGGTGGTTTCGCTTTGTTTTCACACAAATATTAGATAATTATTACGAAATGAATAGATAATCTTTATGTATTCTATTGGCATTTTGAGTACTGTATTACTCAGTTTTTCAGACTGGCATTAATACAGTAAGTTTTAGGGGGGTGCGGATTTCTGCCTTCCCTAATTTAGCGACAATCATACACGCAGCAGAAGACGGAAAAGCTTGTATTCCAGGGCGCAATGAAGTCACGGTTTTCCAGCACTCCTACTTTAATGGGATCTGTAGTGTGCTACCAATCGTTGAATATGGCAATTCAAAAGCGATGCGCATAAAGAATGACTCTATTTATTCAACTCGGGTTGGGTTAAATGTTCAGGTAGAAGTTTGCCAGCATAGTAATTACAAAGGAAGATGTGAGAGATTTTCTGCATTAAATGCTCGACGTAAAAATAACAACATTGACAATGATTCGATTACATCTATGAAGATCACTCGTAAACGACGTTAAATTTTTAACAAAAAACATAAGGATGAAACCTATGAAATTATCAATTTTAACAAAATTATTACTTGTAGGGTTATTACTAACTTCTACAAATGTATTGTCAATTTGTATTTTTTGTGGAAAAGTTACGGCCATAAAAACGGGACCAGTAAAACGAGGTTGTATCCCCCTCAACCATCAAGTATCGGTCTTTCAGCACACTGATTTCAAAGGTATCTGTAGCATTCTACCTGTTGACCAATATCCTCGATCAATGCATTTACGAATGCCAAATGATTCTATTTCATCTATTAGAGTTGGTCTAAATGTGCAAGTTGAAGTTTGTAAAGATCGTCTTTATGGCTCCGTTTGTCAGGTTTTTAATCGTTCACAGCTAAATTTACGTAACACTCATATAGGAAATGACACTATTTCATCTGCAATAGTTCTATTAAAAGAAGCCACGCTAAATCCAAAAAAAACAGCTTGTGCTCCTAAGAAAGACCAAGTCACTATTTACCAGCACTCTAATTTTAAGGGTAACTGTAGGATTTTAGGTGTTGGCAGCTATGAAAATTCAAAGCGTATGAATTTTAAAAATGATTCTGTTTCTTCGATAGAATTTTCCCCGAACAGTACCGTTAGTGCACTACTTTGCCAACACGGCAATTATAAAGGAAGGTGTGAG
>CAZOBX010000398.1:0-3973 GCA_964578045.1 uncultured Kangiella sp.
ATAATATCGACTTGAAATCATGCAACTTAAACGGCAGGCCTTGCGTCATAAGAGAGTTGGAGTGACAAAAAAATCACTTCAATGAGTTTTCACACAGTCTGGGCACAAAAGAGCCCTCTATCACGTATCCGCCAAGCGGCTTACATGATAACTTTTGGGGCACCCGAACCCAGACTTACGACTGTCCGTTTCCGGTTTCATAAAAGTTCCACTTTAGGTCGATAGCAGTACAAAAGTGCTTGACGCTACTGATCGCTTTGTCACGAAAGCTGCCCTACAAAAGTCCTAATCTGAAAGGTAGAAATTCGGATTTTTCCGCCCCTCAACTAAGAACTGAACAAACAACCAAACTGCTCTCCAAAGATTCCCATGCACAGGAATCGAGGGATTTGTGATACTCATGCAAAGCATGTGCGAGCTAACACTTCACGATACAAAGCTCATCCCATGAACCGGTGTAATCAGGAGATTTCCAATTTGACTGTGGTTTCCACTTATCGCTCATTGATTCTGCACCAAGTTTTAATGTGCCTTGACCAAATCGATTATTGAGCGAGTCCAATGCCTCCATGAGGGATTTGTTTTTATCATCAGCTTCGTTGTCAGAAAAAAGGTCATTTTGTATTTCCGACTCTGGAACAATATTGCTCAGCGTAATGCCAGTGCGGGAGTACTTAAAACCTGGCCGATATATTTCATCAAACATTTCTGTCGCTGTTTTTAGAAGCACTCTTGAGTCTGATGTCGCATAACTGAGCTTGGTCGATATTTCCTTCGAGTAGCTGGGTTCATTCTTAGCAAAAAGACTGGTCTGAATAAACAATGAAATCATATTCGCAGCAGCTTTCTGTTTGCGAAGTTTTAATGTCGCCCGTGATACATGAGCGGCAATAGAAGAAATCAAGGCAGCGCGATCACTGGTTTTAGTTCCTAGACTTCGCGTGGCAATAATCTGTTTATTGATAACCAAGTCGGGCTCCCACTCAACGACCTCCATTCCATTAAGTTCTTGTATCGTTCGTCTAAGATTAATATTGAATTTCGATTGAGCTTCCTCTGGATCAAGTTCAGCCAAGTCTAAGGCGGTCATCACCCCTAAATCATTTAATTTCTGTGTGGTTGCTTTTCCGCACCCCCAAACTTCCCCCACGGGCATGACAGTTAGCATTCGTTTTCTTTTGTTTGGATTGCCATAAATATTTACCACACCGCCTGTTGCGGGATATTTTTTTGCAGAATAATTTGCCGCTTTACTAAGGGTACGAGTCTCACTAATACCCACACAAATTGGCTGTCCGGTCCTTTTTAAGACCGTATTCTTAATGAGTCTACCGTACGATTCAAGACCGCCAGGTTCTTCCTCATTGAGCAAAAAAAAGGATTCGTCGATCGAATAGGGCATAACCGAAAGACTAAATTCATCTAGCGTAGTCGTTACTCTCTGGCTGATGTTAGTGAATAACGGAAAGTTAGCTGAACGCCTGACGAGACCTCGTTTTTCTAAGTGCTGTACTTTGAAATATGGCTCCGCCATTTTGATCGAGAGAGCCTTGGCTTCGTAACTTCGTGCCACAATCATAGAATCGTTTGAACCCGCTATCACTAACGGAATGCCGCGCAATTTAGGCTCGAATAGCCTGGTGAATTCGCAAAAAGCGTTATTAATGTCAGCTAGAGCAATGACGCGTGACATACTAGATTATACCAGATGGCTTATTAGCGAATGGGTGACAACCCCCCATATCTCGAAGTCTGACTTATCCATCACTTCAGCGGGTAGTTCAACATTTCTGTAAAGTTCAACACTATTGTCATTAAGTAAATATCGCCTGATCACTAGCTCTGAATCAACAACCGCCACCACGACACTATTTTGTTTGGGATCTAGCGAACGGTCCACCACCACAATATCACCGCTACCAATATTGGCCCCTTTGTTATCTCCATCAACGCGAAAATAATATGTTGCAGAAGGGGTGTTAGTTACCAACTTATCCAATGATAATGGTTCAAGACCGAACTCATAACTCCCACCAAATCCACTGGCCAGGGTGTATTGCTTGTTATCATTCATTTAATATTTTCAGTTGTTATTAACTACTTATATGACTAGGTGTTATTATAGGGCTGAGGTGATGTCATTTTCAATATTATTAAAGCGGTTTTTTCAAAAATAGATAATCTCTCAATGATTTTTGCATCTTCTAAATTTTTACTAACACGCATAATTAGATCTTTAATTGCTGTTTATTGACGTCCATGTTTCTACTGCACTAATAGTTTCACTGGCAGAGTACATGAGGGAAGCGAGGGGTTTGTGCTAGTTTTACCTGTGAAACTTAGTGCCCAAACAAACGTTGGTCATAAGGGTGAGCAATGCTGCTTGTTATCTCTGCGGCTTTTGCAAGTTCATGACGTGGGTTGAACAAGTAATTATAACTATTCGGAATTATGGCTGATGGCACTTTAAGAAGAACGCCTTGCATGGATGATAGCCATTCATCCCCGATAGCGCGAGTTAACTCCTCGTTCTGTTTCCAATCATCAGGCAGACTGTCTATAGATAACCGGCGAATGCCTTTCCTGCCAGAATACTCAACTTCTAAGAGTTGAAAGTTATCAGGGACTTCAGTGATGTCTAATTCAAAATGAACCAAAGTTTCCAGCATGGCTAATGATGCTGTCTCAGCAAGATAGACTACGGGTATACCTTTGTTGTGCCACCTACCAGGCGTTTTTATTCCGCCAATACCTTTTAAATCAGCATAATTGCTGATCCGCCAAAAAATCATGCAAAATAGCCCGCATCCAGTTGATTGAGGGTGTCTTCAACCAACTTAGCGCCAGACTCCGTTTGCATAATCATGAGAGCATTTTGGCTATTGAAAGCCTTCCTGGATTTGTGCAGCCAAAGAGTTGCCTTCTTATCGTTTCCGAAAACTTCAACAGCCAAAGAGCATATCTTAGCCGCTCTGAGCCAACGACCAGACTCTTCTGGTGTTAACCTTTCTCCTTTGGTTTTTCTGTGAGTTAAGGTTCGGCGCGCAATTACCCAATTCAACTCAGGGAGAGAGATGATTGTTTTAGCTAACGCCTCGACAGCGGTAGGGGACACACCAGCTTGAGTCAAGACAATCTCATCCAGAGCGTTGGCTATACTTCCTTTTACCATTTTACTAACACGACCCAATGCGCGGCTGTAGGCAGATGGCTGTTGGTGAACTGTAGGCTTAAATTCAGCTATAGCACTCATAGATAATCTCTTTTATGTGGCAATATGCCCTATATTAGCAGGCATATTGCTCTCTTGCAAGTTGTCGAGGTTATTTGAAGCCGTAATGAAAAGATTCCCATGAACCCCTATTTTTGCTAGCTTTAATGATCCCCAACACTCTTTTACCTAGCGATATCACATATGGCTGTATTTCGTTTTGGTGATATTAGCGGAGGTCACCATGGTATCGAAAAGACCAGTAAAACATTTGAAAAGAGGCCAGGCACAAATTATTGAACATCCAAAGCAGCTAGCACACATTCTCTGGGCAGCATCTCGGGGTGAAACTGGCAGAAGGAATGTTGCATTATTGTGGTTTTTATTTGGGAGTGGATGTCGGATTAACGAATCGGTACAACTCAAGGTCAAAGATATTTACTATCCTACAGGAGATTTAAAACGGTCTTTCTCGATACCCGGCAGTTACACCAAGACAGGTAAACCTAGAACAGTCTATATTCTAGTTCGTCAACAGCGTGACGCTCTTAATGATCTGAAGGAACAACGCATCGTAGAAAGAGTGATGCTGAATAAGGATGGTGCATATGGAGGGCTTTTACAAGATAGCTCTATCTTTCTATCTAAAAAAGGTAAGCATTGGCGTAAGCTCTCATTTAACCCTAAGAAGTACCCAGATGCACATGGCAACATTAAGACCACAATGGTTTGTGGTTCAATGGAAAACCTTGTTCGTGATTT
>CAZOBX010000399.1:0-3971 GCA_964578045.1 uncultured Kangiella sp.
TTGGGTCTTGTCTTCGAGTCACGCCTTGCACTCACTTGTTGGCTGAACTCTGAACGAGTCAAAACCCCTGTGTCGAGGTACTGTGAGGAGGTAATCATGTCTAAGCGTCAATGGCTCAATCCCTTAGTATCAATGGGTGCAACAATCATTATGTGCCTACTTTTGGCAGTTTCTCAAACTGCAAATCCTTCACCATTATGTATTTCCAAAATAATGCGCCATATAGACGTCAATTGCCCCCCATGATGAATCCACATGGAAATGACCGAAAAGTTCAATAATCGAAATAAAACAAACTAATTACATCGGACCTTCGACATAGGGGATAAAACCAAACAGCAAGGAACTAATCATGTCAAACAATCAAATCATCAACCCACTACTTTCAATGGCTGCCACAATTGTTATGTGCGCTATATTAAGCGCTTGTCAAAGTACAAACGCATCGACTAAGCTCGTATCTGAAGTATCCGAGGATTCTGAAACGCCAGAAAACGATTCAGATTATTCCCATATATCAGACCGTCATCATATCCATATCCACGGCAATCACAAAAACCGCGTATATTACGTAGACGGTAAGGAATTTACCTTTGAACAACTCTCCGATGAACAAAAAGAAAAAATAACGGCGATCCAAATTAAACTAGATAAATTAGAAGATGCACTGGAACTGGAAAGCGATCACATGGAGCAATGGGGCGAAAAGATGGAGCAGGTTGCGGAAAAAATGGAAATAGAAGCCGAGAAAATGGAAGATGTAATGGATAGTATTGAATTCGATGGGCACACGCATAGTATGAGAGATTTCACCGCAAAGATGGAAAAAGCCAGTCGAAATCTAGAAGTCAAAATGCGCGAATTGGAAAAGCAAATGCGTGCAATGGAAATTCAAATGCCAAGAATGGACCGACAAAAAATTTCTGATATCGAAAAACAGGCCAAAAATCTGGAGGCTTTATTGATTGAAATTGCGGAAAGCATTTGAATTTATTAGCAACATAATTCGCAATATTATTCGATTAGGAAGTTTCATATTTTATCCCTTCGAAATTTTTGCACGCAGAATAAAGCCGCCCAAGTGCGGCTAACAAAGTTATAAAATCGCTACCCGGTTACTAACTAAAACCTCAGTTTACACCAACCGCTATCGATTCATCCTGTTTTCTTTCCTTCGTATAGTGACTTTGGTTTACCCTGCAAGTATATACCCGTTCCTTAATCAGGATTAAATTGAATTCAGCCGAGAATAACCCCATTGCAAAGCCAATGAGCGGAAGAATAACACTTATCATAAGTAGGCCATTTGGCTGAAGCTTACAGGCAATTCTCTTTTATCATCATTTCTCCACAGTCCATTATTATGGATTTATTCTTAGATTACCTCTACACGAGATAAGAGCAACCATCCAGCATCAGTATTTACCGTTATATGGTAGAATTTTACTAAAAAAAGACTACACTTAAGTCAACACTTTATTAAAAACCACTAAATGCTGTATAGAATATTACTCTACTGTTCATTGATTCTACCGGTTTCAGCTTTGGCTGATTCACGACCTGATATTTTTGATATGGGTGAGCTCTATTTTCAAACCGTTGGCGATGAAGAATCAATTCCCCTAGGAGTCATTACAGCTCTAACCCAAGATAGTCAGGGATTTCTTTGGATCGGCACGCAAAAAGGTCTAGTTAGATACGACGGTTATCGGTTTCGGCGTTTTCAATTTAACAATAACGATCCACAATCGCTTGGTGGAGATTTCATTAATAGTCTTTGGGCAGCTCCTGACGGTAAAGTTTGGGCCGGCACAAGACACTCTGGAATATCAGTGTTTGACCCCTCTACAGAAACCTTTAAGCGATACCAGCACAACAGTTCGTCTACCAAAAGTATTTCTGACAACTACATCTCAGCAATAGTCGGTGACCAACAAGGTTGGATTTGGATCGGTACCTTGCAGGGATTAGATAAACTCAATCCCCTTACTGAAGAATTCTTTCACTATCGACCTTCTAATATCGCACCTAATGGCGTCATCAATAATCAAATCAATGCACTGTTAATTGACAAACAACAAACTGTTTGGGCTGGCACAGAAAACGGTCTGAGCCGGTTGCTCATCAATAGCGAAGAATTTGAAGCGGTTTTTGACAAGCCGGATGATTTAAAACTTAGCTCGTCGCAAACAGTGTTTGAGCACACTATATCATCTCTTCTGTTAGCAATAGACGGAAAGTTATGGATTGGAACAAAAGACATCGGTGTAGCCTGGATTGCAACCGATGGCAAATTACACCAAATTGGTGTGCACGCAACAAAAAAAGACAAAATCAATCATTCCGTCGTCATGCAAATGGCACAACCAAGTGAAAACGAAATATGGATAGCCACGTACGGCGGTGGGATTAACATTGTCGATGCCCAGTCTGGCAAAGTCAAATCTCATATCAGGCATGACATTTCTGTATCCAGCAGTATTAATTTGGATAATTTGGGGGCTTTGTTCACAGACAGGTCCGGTTTATTATGGATTGGTACCTGGGGAGGAGGATTGAATGTTTTTAACCCCCTAAATAATGCCTTTCGAAGCCTGCGGCACAGTCCAAATAATAAAAACAGTATCAGCCAGGCCGATATACTTAGCGTTTTAGAAGTGGCGAATGGGGATATTTGGGTTGGAACCCGTGGTAATGGAATTGATATTTTCAGACCGGGAATTGGTCTGGTAAATGCGTTACGTACTGATAGCAATAATTCTACTTCCGTGATATTTGGCAGCATCTCCGCGCTTCTACAAGCCAGCGATGGAACCATCTGGGTTGGTAGCCGTCAGCAAGGCCTATTTAGGTATCGCGAGGAAACAAATGATTTTGAACGTTACAACAAAACAAAGGGGCTCTCTAGCAATGAAATAAAGCGGTTACTCGAAGGAAAGAATGGTGAAATTTGGATCGGTACAGTTTCAGGTTTGGATCGACTGGCCCCTGCAACCGGTAAAATAGATTTTTTAGTCACCAAAGATGCTCCTTATAATACCATTCAAGGTTGGTTAAATGCGCTGGTACTCAAAGACGATGGCACCTTATTTGCCGGAGCTTCCAATGGCCTCTATCGACTTAAACCAGGCGAAACTAACTTGTCTATTGTGACCCATAATCCTTTGATAAATTCCTCCTTATCTCATAACACCGTATTGGGCTTGTTTCTCGATGAACAACAACAATTGTGGGTTTCTACTCAACAAGGTTTAGACAAATTAATTCATTGGGATGGAATGCAATCAGAGTTTGAATCGATCAATGAATTGGTCGGAGCGCCTAACCAGGCATTATGGGCTAATTTACTAAAAGATAATCGAGGAAGGATCTGGGATGGTCAAAGTATTATTGACATAAGAGCTCAGCAAAGACGAATACTTAGCAAAGCTGACGGCGTTGATTTTGGCGTAAACTGGTATGCTGGTTACGCCAAAACCCAAAGTGGCACCTTGCTTTATGCGGGGTCTAAAGGTCTGTTAATGGTTAAACCAGAGCGTTTTCAAGAATGGCAATACCAACCTCCTTTAGTCATCACTCAACTCATGATTAACCAGCAGCCTCGGTCGATTGGCAAAATAAGCAATCTTACATTGGATTCAAATACCAAAAGTTTCAGTGTAGAATTTTCAGCTTTGGATTTTTCTGATCCTGCTAAGAATCTATACCGTTATCAACTAGAAGGATATGATCCAAATTGGAATCAAATTGGTGCAGAGAATCGAATAGCGAGTTATACAAATTTGTCCCCAGGCACCTATAATTTACATGTTAGAGGAAGTAATCGATTAGGTCTATGGAGCGAAAACCAGGTCAATTTGACAATTACTATTTTACCTAAATGGCACCAGACAATATGGTTCAAAATAGCTGTTTTAATGCTAATTGGTGGCCTGCTCTATCTAATCTATTTCTTGAGAGTCCGTCAATTA
>CAZOBX010000400.1:0-3969 GCA_964578045.1 uncultured Kangiella sp.
TGTTAATATTTGCGGACTTTCGAACTGGTGTTCTTTTTGCATTTTATCAGCGAAATTTTGTAAGTCTTGTGAAAGATTTTCTTTAGCTGGAATATCAGTTGCGGAAAGACCTAATGCAATAGCAATAAATAAAAAAACAAACTGTATGACTTTTTGCACTAATATATCCTTCAAAATTATAGTTGTTCAACTTAAAAAATACGCTGTAAATGATTTTCTAACTAGTTTCTATTGACTTGTCGCCTTCTTTTCTACCTACCCTGGTAGTAACTTTTTATGAGTCTGAATACCCATTAAGATTCCGAAAGAGGCCATCAAGGTCACCATGGAAGTTCCACCATAACTAACCAGCGGCAAAGGTAATCCAACCACCGGTAATATACCGGTCACCATACCAATATTGACAAAGACGTATACAAAAAATGTCAGTGTAATCGCGCCCGCCAATAGTCTGGTGTAGGTTTCCTGGGCTTTGATCGAAATATAAAAACCTCGGCCGATGATCCAGATATAAATGCTTATTAATAATAACACACCATAAAAACCGAACTCTTCACCTAACACCGCAAAAATAAAATCAGTATTTCTCTCCGGCAGAAATTCTAATTGAGATTGAGTACCTTGTAACCATCCTTTACCATTGAGTCCGCCGGAACCAATGGCGATTTGCGATTGAATAATGTGATAACCGCTTCCAAGTCGATCTTGTTCAGGATCGAGAAAAGTCAGAACCCGTTGCTTTTGATAATCTTGCATCACAAAAATCCAGTGAATAGGCGCGTAAATGATTGCGATTGAAATAAATGAAAATAGTACTCGCCACCTGATGCCGGCTAAAAAAATAACAAAAGCGCCAGAGCTAGCAATTAAAATAGAAGTCCCTAAATCAGGCTGGATCAGTATCAGGTAGGTTGGTAAACCAATAATGATGCCAGCGACAGCGAGCTCGCGTAAATTAGGCGGTAACTTTCGTTCACTAAAATACCAGGCAACCATCATAGGCACCGCAAGTTTCATCACTTCGGAAGGTTGAAAGCGGAAAAAACCGAAATTAAGCCAACGCTGTGCACCCTTTCCTATTTCACCAAAAATAATTACGCCGATTAATAACACGACACCACCGGCGAAAATAAAAGGTGTCCATTTTTTATAAACTCTTGGGGGGATCCAGGCGAGAAAAGTCATCGCCATAAAAGCGATAGCTAGTCGTATTATCTGGCGTTGTAATTCCGCCATGTTTTGTCCTGATGCGCTAAAAAGAATCAGCAGACCAAACCCCATCAGTACTAGCAATCCTGCCAGGAGTGGCAGGTCAAGATGTAGTCGACTGGCCAAACTATTGCCTCGTCGATCGGATATATCTCCGTCTATAAATGCCATTATTGACTAGCTCTACTAGCAATTTTTGGTGATTTACTGAAATAAACATCGAATATCTTTCGCGCTATAGGTGCAGCGCTTTCGCCGCCATGTCCGCCATTTTCCACTACTACCGAAATAGCAATTTCTGGATTTTCTATTGGCGCATAGCCTATATAAACCGCATTATCATGATGCCTTTTTGCTATTTTCTTTTCATCATAATCCTCATCTGCGGCCATCGCGATCAATTGCACGGTACCGGTTTTGCCGGCAGATTTATATTCAGCGCCGTGAAAAGCCGTTTTTGCAGTTCCGTTCCAAGCTCTTAACGTCACATGTTCCATAGCTTCACGTACTATCGTTAAATTTTCGCCATTACCAAAATCGACTTGTCTGTGCGCCAGCTGGCGGGGTCGTTCAACCCAGGCACTATTTTTTTCTTGTGCAGAAACAAGACTCAGATTATACCTGGGACCGCCGCTTGCAATCGTCGCTACGGAATTTGCCAATTGTATTGGCGTCGCATTCCAATATCCTTGACCAATTCCAGTAATAACTGTTTCACCTGGAAACCAAGAGGAATGTCTTTTGTTTCTTTTCCATTCTCTTGAAGGCATTATGCCAGTCAGCTCCTCTCCCATATCAATTCCCGTTGATACGCCAAAGCCAAAATTTTTCATGTTTTCAGATATTAAGTCAATCCCCATTTTGTATGCGAGTTCATAAAAAAATGGATCACAAGATTGTGTAATAGCCATACTGACACCAACTTTTACGCCATGGCCTCGTTTTTTCCAATCTCGGTATACTCTTTCTTCTTTATTGGGTATCACCCAATAACCGGGATCGTTAATGGTCGTTTTACTAGTAATTATTTTATTTTCCAAACCTACCCAGGCCAACAACGGTTTGATAGTTGATCCGGGAGAATATTGTCCTCGAATAGCACGATTAAACAAAGGTTGATCATCTGAACCTATTAATTTGGCATAGTCTTCTGTTGAAATACCTGTGACAAAATCATTTGGATCGTAGCTAGGATTACTGACCATAGCTAAAACCTCACCACTTCTAGGGTCCACAGCCACCACTGCGCCTCGAAAACCTTTAATCGCCTCGACAGCGGCTAGCTGTAATTTTATATCCAGGGACAGTTTTAAATTTCGTCCCGGTATCGGGGGAGTTTCTGCTATTGGTTCTCCAATTACCCTTCCCTGTACATCGGTCTCCACGGTACGGCTACCTATTTTTCCATGAAGTGTATCTTCATAAAACTTTTCTAGGCCCAATTTGCCAATATGGCGAGTGGCGCGATAATTTGCTTGATCGATCCGTATTAAGTCTCGATCATTAATCCGCCTAACAGAACCTAACGCATGGGCTATTTTATCGCCAAAGGGATAGTATCGAACTAAGCGAGCCTCGACACTTACACCTTTTAATCGATGACCATTGGCGGAAAAAATCGCCACTTCCATTTCAGTTAAACGGGATTTTAACAACACACTTTTAAAACGTCGTACCCCTTTGAGGCGATTATTGAAACGAGTGATATGCTTATTTTCAACCAATCCCAGTTGTTTTATTTGCTGCAAGCTATCTGCCAGATCAGCCACTTGTTCAGGGATTATTTCCAGAGAATAAACAGAACGATTTTCGGCAAGCAGTACGCCGTTTCGATCGAAAATTAACCCTCGATTAGGCGCGACTCTTTGTACGCTAATACGATTATTATTCGAACGAGTTTGGTAAAGATCATGTTTGACAACTTGCAAATACCAACCACGTCCTAACAATGCAAGCATCAGAATAAAAACGAGTATGAAAGCAAAAATACTACGGGAAACCAAGATCTGTCGTTCTTGACGATGATCTTTGAAAGCGTGACCACTTTTTATCTGGTTAGTATTTTTTAGCATTAAATAGAAAAACCTAAAATTAAAACAACAAATCTCCACCCTGGTATGGAGAAAAAATAAGATGATTCATGTCATAGCGAGGAGGAACGACGTGCCAATCTCCTCCCTCCAAACTTGAATTTCACAACTTTCTATGCCTAGCTCCTTTCTCTTTATTCCCGATGATAAGGATGATTAATCGTCACCGACCAGGCCCGATAAATTGCCTCGGATAAAACCACTCTAACCATCGGATGAGGAAACGTGAGTGCAGAAAGTGACCAACGCTGATTTGCTCTGGTTAAACAATCCGTTGACAAGCCGTCAGGACCACCAACCAATAACGCGATATTATTTCCCGTTGATTGCCACTTAGTAATTTGTGAGGCTAACTTAGCGGTGCTCCAATTTTGTCCTTCAACATCTAAGGCCACTACCCAATCAGACGGATCGATTGATTTTAAGATCAACTCGCCTTCTTTTTGCATCCATTTATTGACTAACTGGTTACGTGTTCTTTTGGCAGCAGGAATTTCGATAAGTTCCAAACAACAATCTCGAGGTAGGCGCAGGGCATACGTATCGAATGCCGTTTCAACCCAGGACGGCATTTTGGTGCCGACCGCTATTATTTTAATTTTCATCTTTTTCTCGTAGCCCTTAGCCCTTAGCCCTTAGCCCTTAGCCCTTAGCCCTTAGCCCTTAGCCC
>CAZOBX010000401.1:0-3930 GCA_964578045.1 uncultured Kangiella sp.
CGGACGCGGACCTTTTCCGATTCTCTCCGTCGCTGGCGAACAAGGCAGCGCGAAATCGACCCTGACGCGGTTGATTCAAATGCTGATCGATGGTGCGATCGAAAAAATAAACCGCGCAAAGTTTTTTCTTCGCAATAATAAAGTGGCGGAAAAAGGACAACATATCAGTTGGGCTATTTCAATTATTGGCGGATTACAAGCCAGTTTAGACCATAAACAAGGCGGCGAAATCGCACAAAATCTTGACGCTCTTTATGACTATTGTTGCCGTACCTTGCTCGAAGCGAATGTAGAAAATGATAAAGATAAACTCAATAGTGTTCTCGGTGTCATGCAACAGGTTAAAGAGGCCTGGGATGGTATCAGAGAACAAGCGATCCAACAATCTTCCTAGTGAGCGTTTAGTATGCAATCTGGCCTAAATGATATTCAAATTATTAATCAAAAAATAATCCATAACGCCGAGCATGCTGAATGGGATGTAGTTGCAGAACTAACCATTGAACGCCATCGACTGATCCAAAGCTATTGTGAGCGACAAGGTGCTCATCCAAGCGAGAAAAATCTGTTAGAGGTGCAAAATATTATTCAAATTTGTGATGACAAGCTAGGTGCTATTATCACCCAGCAAAAAGAATCAACGATTCAATCCAACTTGAATCTAAGAAAGTCGTTTAAGGCTGCCAATCGATACCAATCAACCCAAAGGGCAACCAGCAACTAGATGCTGACGATTGAACAAGCCAATAACGATGATTTAACCACAATTCTTAATTGGACGATTCAACTACATCAGCATGAAGACGATGGCAAATTAAAAAGTCACATCGAGTTCGAAACTCATTTAAGTAAATGGTTAAAACTTGAAATCAATAATCCAAACTGTCTATATCTGATTGGAAAAATTGGTGGAATTCCGGTTGGTTTTATTGGTGCGGCTAGCATTATTAACGACAATGGTTTTTTGGAAAATCCTATCAAAGGTGTGATACAACTTTTATGGGTTGAACCAAAACATCGACAAAAGCATGTTGCTTTAGAACTGGTAGAAGAAATAGAACACTGTTTTCGGGAAATGGGTATTCATTATGTCGAGTGTACCTATACGACATCGAACCAACTGGCAAAATCTTTTTGGAGCAAGCAGGGCTATATAGAAAACTCAACTACCGCTAGAAAATTTATTATTGAAAACTAAATAGCGGGTCAAAATAGGTCTCCAGTTATTGACTATACAGCTATTTAATCTTACTAACTTAATCTATATGAAATTAAATAGATTCAATCCCTGAATTCTAACAAAGCTTGCTTGGGCGGCTTCTAGTACAATGAGCTGTTGAGAAAACCGAGTGGAAGCTTCGACAATATCAAGATCCTGGACATTTGACAGGGCTGTTTTATTGGTCAACAATAATGAAAGATTGGTATTAAACTCTCCATCGATGGTATTTAATCGACTACCGATTTTTCCACGAACAAGATCGATATTAGCCATATTTCTATCCATGGTCTCTTGAACGCTATTGATTACGTTGGCGAACAACGCCTTACCGGCGTCGCTGTCAGTGTAATTGTTAGCGGCGGTGATGGCATTTTGAATGGTGGTAAATAAATCCTGCGAACTGCTGGGTGCAATACTAAAAATATCTCCTGGCAGAGGTGTACCAGAAAATTCGGTGGTAATGCCATTAAAGGTTATTTGATCCCCTTCTTGCCAAAGGGTTGCCGGAATGATGGTTAGGCCAGATGTATCACCGGTAACGGTATAAGTTGTATTCCCGAATCCGTCATCAGCGAAGGTAATTGAATAAGGCTCTGCTAAAAAATCGGGCGGGGCCTGGTAACTACCCGGAGAAATAATACCACTGCCGGTGTTGGCAGGATTTGCAGAGGTAATAAAATGACCGTTTCCATTTTTGATATCCATAAATACATCAAACCCCGAATCAAAAATGGGAACTACCACACCACTACTCACTCTTAGCATGCGCTGGCTTTGATCACCGTTGTAAATAAAATTACCGGCAGCGTCTTTAGTAAATGGCTGCACTCTGACTTTGCTACCAGAAAAAAGATAATCACCGTTAGCGTTTCGCGTATTGCTTAAACCCAGCAGTTCTTCCAACCGTTCCGTCATTTCTGTTGCGATACTATTGATTTCGTCTTCACCATAGGAGCCATTACCAAACTGGACCATCAATTCGCGAAGACGAAATAAAATATCGGTTACGCTAGAAAGTACTGTTTCTTCCAACTCATTACTTGATTTCGCTGCGTCAGAATTAAAATTAAACTGCTCCAGCTGAGCGATTTCAGTTTCCAGAAAACTAATCGAAATGGCAGCAACAGGATCATCAGAGGGTTTTAGTACTCGTTTTTGTGTCGCTAATTGAAGTTGGGTGTGTTGTAATTCAGCCTGGCGCAATAACATTTCCCTGACGCCGGCGCTGGTTATTTGTACTGTAGATAATCGCATAAAAATCGCCTGAAAATTCTAAACTTTAAATTCTAAACTCTTAGCCCATTGCTCTTAGCTCGAAGCCCGTAACTGGCTTTTATTCACCTAACCGCATCAAGCACTGTCTGGAACAATGTTCTGGCAATACTGATGACTTGCGCGGATGCCTCGTAGGCTTGCTGAAATTTTAATAGATTAGCAGCTTCTTCATCTAGATTGACTCCGGACAAGCTCTCGCGGCGCTCTTTGGTTTGAAACAGGATACTTTCTGCCGCATCCCGATTGATTTTTGCTGATTGGGTATTCACCCCAACACTACTAATGATCCGACTAAAGGCCTGCTGAAAGCTGGAGTTATTATTGTCCAACACACTTGCCTGCTGTAAATCAGCAAAAATGGCTGCGTTTTCATTATTACCAAAGCCGTTATTATTGTAATTAAAATCAAAACTATCACCACCTTGAGGATCGCCTGACAAGGTCACCTCATAGCCATAGGCATTAAAAGGTGCTCCCGCTAATGCCAGCATATCGTTTTCCTGATTGGGGATATATCCGGCAATGCCTCCCGCTATTAACACCGGTGCACCGCCGGAAATATCGAAAATGGAAAACTCTCCCGGTACCCCCGGCGGGCTATCAAATTCAATCCTGATCGGCGGGTTAAGATCATTTGGCACACCGGTGAATTCTACGGTAGCCGTATCTGTAACGGTGATCCCACTTATCGAACCGGACCCAATATTAGTTTGCGCTTGTTCACCTCTAATGGGCGATGCCGCGGCAATTTGTTCTGCGGTAGTGATAAGCACAGCAAAGTCACGGGAAAAGTTTCTAACCGGTTGCAGCTCAAAAGAATCACCGTTAACCGCCGCACCCGATAAAAAATTAATACTAATACCTATTGATGCAATTTGTACCGTGTCAGGCAATACTGCCGGAGGCGCAAAGGTTGCCACTGTCATGTTATTAGTTTGATCGATTAATTGATAATTACCGCCTTGTAAAAACAGCGTGTAATTTGAATCGGTTAGTAAAGATGGATCATCGATATCAATACTTAAATTCACATTACCGGTATTATTGGAATCACTCGAAACTCTTGCCGCGGCGATAGTGGGGTCATTGATATCGGTAAAGAAATTACCGCCGAGATCATTATTTAAGTCCATACCCAAACGGTTCTGGCTATTAAAGGAATCTGCAACCGCAATCGCCACTCTGCCTAAGGTATTAAACGCCGGATCAATTATTTCCTCAACCACCGTCAGTAACCCGCCCAGTTTACCACCAGAAATATTATTGGTAATATCAATCGAGGATGTGCCAGAAACTAAACTTAAACTCATCGTTCTAGGGTTTTGGCTATCCACCGTCGCAACCAGGCTATTGGCTAAAGACCCGACAACCAAAGACTGTCCGCTGCCGATAAAAACGTTTAAGCTTCCGTCGGTCTGCTGCGTGGTCTGTAC
>CAZOBX010000402.1:0-3923 GCA_964578045.1 uncultured Kangiella sp.
TGCATTTCCTGCATACAGTCCATCCTTGGACATAAATGACTAGCCCAAAAATTCCATGCCTCAGATATGGCAGTTTCTAGCCTTGCTGAATCCTGCATCTTGAAGTGGAATGGGTATATATTAGCCGTTGAGCGCCTGCATCATTTGTTTTATTTCTTGATGGGATTGTTTAATAAATAAAAAGCTCGCAGCTGCATCTAGTTCTAACATTGGGCGATTTTCAAAATATCCAAGAGTCTCGATATTGGGTAAATGTCTAAATTCTGGCCTACCTAAATAACTGTGCCAAATAGCCAGATTAATTAAGTCTACCAGGGGTTCTTTATGGCATACTTCCCAGTCACCCACTCCTTTGGAGACAGCTTTTAAATCATCACCTAAGCGCCAATAAGTAATAACTCTTACGCTGATTTTTCTTGAAAAACTGGCGATATCTTCCCATTGTTCGATGATGTTTTTTTCTGATTCTCCTTGTTCAACTAATTTCATCAATACCGGAATTAAACCGACGTTATGCAGTAGACCTGCTATTGATGCTCTTTCGGGATCGGCAGTCTTGAGGTTTTCGGCGATTACATAGGATAACGCAGAAACTCGACAAGACTGAGCCCAGACGATATTGAGTAATTTTTTACATAATTGATCTTTTGTTTTGAATAATGAACGTATTGCAAAGACCATTGCAGAATTACGCGTAGACTCCATACCCATGCGCCCCAAAGCCATCGGGATAGAATCGATAGTTCCGACCCCTCGATAAATTGGCGAATTGGCCAAATTGATTAGATAAGCTGTAAAAGAAGGGTCTAAACTGACGACTTTTGCCAATTTGGACAAATCCATCAATGGGTCTTTAACGGCCTTTCTAACTTGTAATGCTATAACAGGCAATGCAGGCAAACTAAATTTACCGGCCACAATCGCTTTTTCTACCTGCAACAGAATTTGGATTAATTTCATTCTATAAGAATAGACAAAAAATTCAAATAAGCCAATTTCCTAGTTCAGCTAGCGGAGATCTCTTACACCGATCCACTGGTTATACTCTATCCATATAATTAGCAATTCCATAAAATAGGCAAAAATCATACAAGGACCGTATATGAAAATTTCTACTTGCCGCACAGCTATTATTTTTGTCCTCATTTTGCAAAACTCTCTACTTCAGGCTAAAACGATTTACCGCTGGGTCGATAGGAATGGCAAGCAACATTTTAGCGATAGAGTTTCGGAATCGATGGAGGTCATCGAATTTGAAGGCAAAACTCTTTCAAGCATCAACATGGTTAAACCAAAACCACTCAAATCAATAAAACCTTCCAATCGAAAATCACTGAAACGTAAGAAAAAATTATCAAGCGCCAAACCAAACCGATGTGGGCGACTTAAACGGAAAATCGAATCTGTCGAAAAAAAATTAAAGCAACATCTTCGGGCAGAAAAATCAGACCAATTCAGTCGAGAGCTGAGCGACCTAAGATGGCAGAAAATAAAATCTTGTTAACTTAATATCTGTCAATTTTGGGTTATACTGACGGCCTGTTGTTTTATGAATGCCTCCATCGCCGATGAATTTACACCGTAATAATTTTCGACGTACAACTTTTATCGTTGATGATCCGCAAAAACTGGCTGCTTTTGTATCTGATTACACCGAATCATCGCGTCTATTATATGTCAGCCAAAATCCCCAAAAGTTATCCACCAATCAAACTATAAAGAGTGTTTCGCCGAAAGAAATTAATCGCTTTCTTGGACAGGAGTTCGACTGCATTTTGTTCGATGCGAACACTGATTTTGACGTTAACGCTTTTACTGCAATAGTAGGAACGCTGGTTGGTGGCGGGCAATTGGTCCTAAATCTACCAATTGAAATTGATCCTGAAATAATTCAAAATCAACCTTTCGATCAACATGAATTTTTGAACAATCCACTTCTGGCCCGGTTCGTTCAAAAAATTCAATCATTCAAAAGTAAAATGGATCGACCCCCTCTCGACTCTGTAGACAGCTTTCTTATCGAGCAACGCCAAGTAATAGAAAAAATAAAACGATGCGCTCTCGGCCACGCTAAACGTCCACTAGTCATAACCGCAAACCGTGGGAGAGGGAAATCTGCTTGCCTGGGTATGGCTGCGGCCGATCTGTCCACACAAAACCATAAAAAAATCATCATTACAGCACCAAGCAAAGCCAATGTTAAGATACTTTATCAACATATTATGTTGCAAGAAACGAGCAACTATCTGGTGAATCAATCGACAAAAAACGCTGCAGACGAATCCAAAAATATTACCGAAAAAATCATCTTTATGCCTCCCGATTTGCTGCTCAAACAGAAACCAGAAGCCAACTTATTAATAGTCGATGAAGCCGGTGCTATCCCAGTTCAACTACTTGAAAAAATGGTGAGTCTCTATAACCGTGTAATCTTTTCCACTACTATAGATGGCTATGAAGGTAGTGGCCGCGGTTTTGAAATACGATTTAAATCAAAGTTGGAAAAATCCTTTCCTCAATGGCGCAGAGCATCTCTAAAACAGCCAATGAGGTGGCCAGAGCATGATCCCCTTGAAGATGCAATTAATGATGCGTTTTTGCTAAATGGCATACCAAACAATCAGCTCATCCTTTCACCAACCAAGCCCGAGGATGTTAAGTTTAAACTCATTACAAAATCCACCTTGTGCCACGATGATAATTTGTTAAAGCAAATCTACAGTCTGTTAGTCGAGGCACATTACCAAACCCGTCCTAGCGATTTAAATCGAATTCTTTCTGATAATTCTTTATTGGTATTTGTGGTTTTAGAGCAAAAACAAGTCATTGGCACCGCTCTTATTAGTATTGAAGGCAATTTATTAAATGAACAATGCCGGGCCATTGAACAGGGAAAAATGCGATTAGCGGGCCATTTATTACCTCAATCTTTAATGGCTTTTCAAGGGGATTTACAAGCTGGAAATTACAAATTTTGGCGAGTCATGCGTATTGCTGTTCAATCAGACCGGCAAAGAAAAAGAATTGCCAGTCGACTAATCAGATATATTGAAGAACAAGCTATGGACGCTGGGGTCGACATCCTGGGAACCAGTTTCGCCCTGACTCAGGAGGTTATTCAATTTTGGTATCAATTGAATTTTAAATGCAGTCGGCTGGCATTAAAAAAAGATTCATCGACGGGAAGTTATCCCGGAGAATTTATGCGGCTCATGAACGGAGCGACAAGTGCCGCTGAAAAAAGTTTTAATACCGCTTTGTCTCGATTCGATGCTTCTTTTTATTATTCAATGACAGCAAGTTACACGGAGTTTGAGCCTGCAATACTATTACAAATCATCATAAATCAATGTCACAGAGAGACAAAAAAACTTTCTCAAGAAATTAAATCGGATATTTCACGATATACCGAAAAGGCCAGAAGTTTTGAAATGGTGGAATGGCAGCTTAATCAATTGGTCAAGTTCTGCCTTGTCAGAGTTCCGGTCAAGCAGCATTTGCCTGATTCAGCAAAATGCCTGTTAATAGCAAAGCTATTGCAAAATAAGTCCTGGCGAGATGTGATAACAGAATTTGAGTTTAAAGGTAAAAAACAGGCGCAAGCGAGTGTGAGAGAAGCCATAATACAGCTAATGAACTCAATAACAACACAATCGGGGAAGGTTAAAAATTATAAACCAGTGTAAACGCCGTTATAGTATCCAATTGCTCCACATCACCGCGTACATCAGATTGATGAGTCGCCGTAAAGGATAATTTTAACGCCAAGCTTTTCGCAACATTTGCGCTTAAACCCGCATAAAATTTAGTTACCCTAATATCTTTACCTACATCTGTGGCTAATTTCTGTTCAAACTTGGAGTTTTCACTGATTTCCCAAATAAAATGCTGTGCCAATCTATAAATACTCTCATCGACAATTT
>CAZOBX010000403.1:0-1038 GCA_964578045.1 uncultured Kangiella sp.
GGATCGGGGTCGTGTTAGCGGAAACTCAAAAAGCCGCGGAAAGCGTGACTGAAGGATTTATGGGAGTCAAAGCAGATATTTTAGTACAAGAATATATTAAAGAGGCGGGTGGTGCTGATAGTCCAAACTCAAGCGATATGCTGTCCCGGGTTGTTACAAATTTGTGATGGCTGAAGAATCTACCTTTAACCCCTGAATATTGGCTCTGCGAGCATATTGCTTGTCCAGTAAATTGAACGCCGTAAATTTCATCCCTAAATTATTATCAAATTTATCATAAACGCCAATATCAACCAGGCCGTACCCTCCGCCAGGAAACGGCATCTTGAGGTGGTTTTAATGGTTAGTTAGGAAAGTTGAACAAGGCATCACTCGCTGCGAATAACGAGACCTTACAAAATTCTTAGCTCTTAGGCTTCACTTTTGCTAAACTCAGCTAGAATCCTTAGCAACTAGAGCAAAAAAAGTCCATGAGCGACGACAAACCTCCCTCGATAAGCCCCAATAAAGGGTTGGTCGACAAGAAAAGCTGGTTCGAGAAATTGACTTATCTTTTTCAAGATACCCCACAAGACCGTGATGATTTGATCGAAGTCCTTAAAAGTGCCGAAGAAAATACCCTGATAAATCCAGAGCTATTATCGATGATGGTTGGTGTGATGCATATCTCCGAATTACAGGTGCGGGATATTATGATTGCCAGACCACAAATGGTGGTAGTAAACGATGAGATGGGTTTTGAAGAAATGCTGGCCAGTATTGTTGAGTCCGGTCATTCTCGATTTCCAGTGATAGGTGACAATCGAGATGATATTGAGGGGATTGTGCTTGCTAAGGATCTCCTACATTTTACCGCGCAAAATACTTTGGGTAATAAGATCAAATTTGATATCAAAGATTTCCTTCGCCCGGCCGTCATTATTCCAGAAAGTAAACGTCTGGATACTCTATTAAAAGAGTTTCGAACCAATCGTAATCATATGGCGATGGTGGTGGATGAATACGGTAGTGTTGCTGGATTGGTCACTATCGAAGACG
>CAZOBX010000403.1:1048-3894 GCA_964578045.1 uncultured Kangiella sp.
AGAAATAGATACGTAGATTGTTAAGGGAACTTCAGAGTTTAATGAATATTTTTCGGCCAATATCGATGAAGAAGAATTTGACACCATAGGTGGAATTTTGATGCAGGCATTTGGCCATGTTCCGGCAAAAGACGAAAGCATTGAAATTAGCGAATTTCGATTTGAAATTATTAGTGCTGATACCCGGCGAGTTAAGTTGGTTCGGGTGTTTAAGCTGTAGCTAATAGTTGCTAACGCGCTAGATTCATCATTCTAATTGACTAATAAAAATACTTCTATGTTATCCATTCTAAATATCCCACAATTCAATTCAGCCATTCTAAAACGATTGATTTTAATCCTTATTGGCGCGCTCTATCCATTGGGATTTTCGCCTTTTGATATCTGGCCTCTCGCTTTTCTGTCAGTTCTTTTATTGGTTAACGAAATTATCGACTATGTTGAGGGCGACCATTCGGAAAATGGGATTGAATCGAAACAGGATTCAAACCGAAACAACAAAAATAAACTTTCACTTTTTTCTATTGGTTTATATTGGGCTTTTGGTGCATTTGGTCTTGGAACCAGTTGGGTTTATGTCAGTATTCATGAATTCGGTCATGCGCCGGTACTTGGTGCCATTGGCATTAGCTTTCTGTTTGTTTTAACTTTGTCGGTAGTCAAAGCGTTTGGGATCCATTTAATCGGTAAAATTGTTAAATGGTCAGGGCACAATTTGTTATTACTGATTATTCCTTTTGCCTGGGTTTTATTTGAATTTATGCAAACCTGGTTATTTAGTGGTTTCCCCTGGTTGTTTGCGGGATACACTCAAATAGATGGGCCGATGTGGATGCTCTCAACTTGGATCGGGGTGTATGGGGTCAGTTGGTTTATGTTGGCGATAGTCAGTTGCCTGGTGATCTTATTGCGCAGTTATTTGGCCTCTCGGGCAGTGCCTCAGCGCCAATTTGTGGTAGCTCCTCTTGCTTTGATTTTGGTTGTGTTGATTAGCGTACCATTGTTGGCATCGCTATTACCTCAAGCGACCATTGTACCGAATAAGAAATCCATAAAAGTCGCCTTAGTACAACCCAACATCGCCCAGGAAAAAAAGTGGGACCGACGATATTTTTCTGGAATTATTGATGTGCTTTTTGCGCAAAGCCGAGAGCACTGGGATGCTGATTTAGTCGTTTGGCCGGAAGGCGCTATTCCCGCTTACAAACATCAAGTGGAAGATATTATTTTTGATATCAATAATCGCGCCAAAGAAACTCATACTGATTTACTATTAGGATTACCGATCTATCATGCAAAAGAAAAAATCAGCTATGCGGCCTTTATTTCTTTAGGGAAACATCAGCAAACCTATCATAAACAGGTACTGGTTCCCTTTGGTGAGTATGTACCTTTAAGCAATATGTTAAGAGGTTTGATTGAATTTTTTAATTTACCGATGTCGAATTTTTCACCGGCAACCACTAAACAACAAGTGATGACTTTTGCAGACTATCAAGTAGTCCCTGCGATTTGTTATGAAATTACCTATCCAGGCATTGTGCATGAATTAATTGCCGATGCGGACGCCAATTCAAACAAAGCCAAACTGCTGGTCACGGTAAGCAATGACGCCTGGTTTGGCGATTCCTTTGGTCCCTATCAACACATGCAAATGGCGCGAATGAGGGCGCTCGAGTTAGGTATTCCTTTGGTACGTTCAACCAATGATGGAATTTCTGCAGTAGTTGACGCACGGGGCAATATGCTGGATAAGTTAGATCGCTATACTCAAGCTACTTTAAGTTATGAAGTCTCCTTAGTGAGTTATCAAACCCTTTATCGTAAATTTGGATTGTTAGGAATTTATTTAATTTTAGGGATTAGTTTGGCGGTTTTTGTTGTACGAGGGATAAGGAAGTGATGGCTCCTAATTTTTTGAGTTCTTCGGTCGAACTAAATACCTATTCTAAATAGGTATCCAATCATCTATCTTTAATCAATATATTGAAATAAAGTTGAATTTTTATCGCACATGATTACTAAGAATATTTCAATCTGTTGCTTATTATTTAATATCCACTATTTCCTCTCCAAATTAAACATAAATTCAATAACTATATCAGCTGTTACATCCGGAAACAGAATCAGTATAAATATTTTGCTAACTTATATTTATTCCCAAAAATTAAATCATCGAAGCACTGAACAAAATAAATTTTTAATAGCGCTGATTAGAGTTTTCTGAGGAGGTTGATGGTTACGTGTTTTGGGAATGGCTTATTACCATTAATCCTAATTGGAGAAAGATATGAAAAATCTAAAGACTTTGTTGCTTGCTATTGCAGCGACTACAGCGTTACCTCTCAGTGCGGCTCAATATGTATTTGTGCCAGGCAATACTAGTGTCGAAACAAAAATATGTATTGCCGCAGCGGAAGATAATTTGTCTAAATATAAATCAATGCACCGGCTTTTATCCAGTAAGCGGTCGGTTTATTCTATTGTTGCAAATCAGCTAAAATGTAACGATGAAAATGTGGCTAGTTTTGCCAAGCATTACGATGCCAATAGAACCGCTAATTTTATTAATCGATTTACTGACCCTAGCGTTATTATTCGCCGAGAAATTAGCGATGTTGGACGTCAGTCGATTGTACCCAATATGGGGGATGATGAAATCGTCTATGTAACCGTTAACTAATATAAACCTTTTGGATTTGTTGCTGAATGTTATTTTCTTCAGCAACTAATCTATTTAACCTCAACTTGGGATAAGAGCAACCATCCAACATCAGTCTTTTAGCGACTCTCCGCGTTAAGTTTGCTTTCAATAGCTCGCTATTCACGCACAAACTTGCCTTGAT
>CAZOBX010000404.1:0-3866 GCA_964578045.1 uncultured Kangiella sp.
TCTAAGTTCTAAGTTCTAAGTTCTAAGTTCTAAGTTCTAAGTTCTAAGTTCTAAATAAGCGTTCCAAACGTGTGAACAGTTGCCAATTATGCAAGAAAGTAAAGCCTTTAAGCTTTCGGCCTTTCCCTAGCCCTCCCCTTCCAAGGGGAGAGGACTTAGCCGCCATTAGGGCAATGCAGTAGCAATTGCCGAGAGGGTTGGGGAAAAGACTTTTTCAAAATGCACACTAATTAGGAACAGCTATTTAGGTTTTAGGAAAAGGCTAAAATAATTCATGCTTTTCTTGGTGACTTGGTAGTGAAAAATATTTTTTGTATATAGCTAATTGGAAGATTAATGGATCAACTAATAAACAATCGAGATTTAAGTTTTCAACTCTACGAAGTCCTGGATACTGAAAGATTGTTCGCACGTTCTAAATTCGAAGATCATAATCAAGAAACTTTTGATGCGGTTTTACAGACCGCTGAAAAAATAGCGTTAAAACATTTCCTTTCACACAATCATAAAGCCGATCAAAACGAACCACAGTTTATTGATGGTGTGGTTGAAATGATCCCCGAAGTAAAACAAGCCTTTGACGCTTTTCGAGAAGCGGGTTTTATCGCTGGCGGAATGGACTATGAACAAGGCGGGATGCAATTACCTTTTATCATTACATTGGCGGCTTCTGGCTATTTTACATCTGCCAATCCATCAACTACCGGTTACGGGTTTCTCACTACCGGTGCAGCTAATTTAATTAGTACTTTTGCCAATGAAGAGCAAAAACGAAAATTCTTACCGGCCATGCTGAGTGGCGATTTTTCAGGCACCATGGCGCTCACCGAACCGAATGCAGGGTCATCACTTTCAGACATTGTCACCCAGGCAATCCCTAAAGATGATGGCAGTTATAGAATTAAGGGTCAGAAAATATTTATTTCCGGTGGCGACCACCAATTGACAGACAACATCGTTCATCTTGTGTTAGCTAAAATCAAAGACTCTCCACCAGGAGTTAAAGGCATTTCACTGTTTATTGTTCCAAAATATCGTTTAGATGAAAACAATCAATCGGCAGAATCCAATGATGTCAATCTCTCCGGCTTGTTTCACAAAATGGGTTACCGGGGAACCACCTCCACGATTTTAAGTTTTGGCGAAAACGACGATTGCACCGGTTACTTAATTGGTCAACAGCATCATGGACTAACATATATGTTTCATATGATGAACGAGGCAAGATTGTCGGTTGGTTTTGGTGCCGCGATGATCGGATATCGCGGTTATTTAGAATCGCTGGCCTATGCCAAAGAACGACCTCAAGGACGTAAGCCGACGGAAAAAGATCCGACTAGCCCTCAGATAAACATTATCGAACATGCGGATGTGAGGCGCATGCTACTGGCCCAAAAAGCATTTGTTGAAGGTGGTATGGCGCTTTGTTTCTATTCAGGCTGTTTAGTCGATGATACAGAAACAGCCAGTGGCGAAGAAAGAAAAAATGCTGAGATACTGCTTGATTTACTAATGCCGATTGTTAAAGCCTGTAATTCTGATTACGGATTAAAAGCTAATGAAATGGCGATCCAGATTTTGGGTGGGTCTGGTTATACTCAAGAATACCCGGTCGAACAATGTTATCGAGATAACCGACTTAATCCCATTCACGAAGGCACTAATGGCATTCAAGCATTGGACTTATTGGGTCGAAAAGTGTGGCTTAATAACAGTCAAGGATTGAAGCTTTTAGCGGCCGGAATTTTGACCGACATTGCGCGCAGCAAAGGACTCAAGAAATCGGAAGTTTTTGCATCATCGATTGGTCAAGCGCTAGAAACCTGCAATAAGATCACAGCACATTTAGCTGCAAGCATGGCGGAATTCGGTCCCGATAAAACCTTGGCAAATGCTGGATGTTACCTATCGATGATGGGGAAATTGGTTTATGGCTGGATGTGGTTACGTCAATCCATTGTGGCCGAAAAAGCGTTGACTAATGATAATGACCAGCAGGAACAATCTTTTTATCAAGGAAAAATTCAAGCCGCACAATATTTTATCCGGTGGGAATTACCCACCCTGAATCATGATGCTAAATTATTAGAAACCTTGGACGATACTTGCTTGTGTATGCAGGAAGATTGGTTTTAGTATTTATATATCAATCACCGGGTAGGAGCGCGCGTCCCGTCGCGAAATGATATTGCAACAGCGCATATCACGAAAGATGAAACTCAGTTTTTGTTGTAGATTGGTTCGCGGCACGGAGGCGCGCTCCTACCACAAGAGATGCAAAACATGAAAATAAAATATTCCATTCTTCAGCTTTATTGGAAATAGGAATAGTTGCTAAAATAGAGGAATAAAAAATGAATTTAAATCTAGAAAACAGAAACGCTTTAGTTTGTGGGAGTTCACAAGGAATGGGAAAAGCGATCGCTATGCAACTCGCAAAGATGGGTGCTAATGTCACGCTATTTGCCCGTAACTTGGAAAAACTTAATGACGTTAAAACTGAGTTGGCGAATAACGGTTCACAAGAGCATTTTGCCATCTGTGCCGACTTTAGTAATCCCGATGAAGTTAGTCGCGCTCTGGATGAACATTTAGCCATCGTTCCAAGCTTTCATATCCTGATCAACAATACCGGCGGCCCCGCACCGGGGCCGGCTAATACTGCAGAAAGTTCAGCCTTTCTCGCCGCTTTTAATCAGCATTTGATTAACAATCATCAAATTGCTCAAAGAGTAATTGGTGGAATGAAAGACGCGGGTTATGGCAGAATTATCAATGTCATTTCAACTAGCGTAAAACAGCCATTGCCGAATTTGGGTGTTTCCAATACAGTACGCGGTGCGGTTGCCAGCTGGGCAAAAACGATGGCTAATGAATTAGGTCCTTTTGGCATTACTGTCAATAATGTTTTACCCGGTGCCACCAATACAGTTCGTTTAGAAGCAATCATCAAAAATAAAGCGGCCAAATTTGGTTTAAGTATTTCAGAAATGGAAGAAGAAGAAAAATCGATTATTCCTATGCGCCGTTTTGGTGAAGCTGAAGAATTTGCAGATGCTTGCGCATTTTTAGCCTCGCCATCAGCGGGTTATATTACCGGGGTGAGTTTACCGGTGGATGGCGGACGGACTAGTTGTTTATAAAGAATTAAAGAAAATTTCACCACGGAGGCAAAGCTTGCCCCGTGAAACGCAGTGGGTACGGAGAAACGGAGTAAGAACATTTAGAAGGATTAATATTCATTAGTGGAAATTAATCGCCCCTGCGTTCCTGAAAGAACCTGGGCGAATGAAGGATCCAATGTATCTTCAACAAATTAAGATCCTTCTTTCTTCGGGATGACATCATTGCGCACGGCGAACAGCTTGACCATTAGTCTTTTCTCCGCATCTCCGTACCCACTACGTTTCACGGGGCAAGCTTTGCCTCCGTGGTGAAAAGATCTTTTAGGAGGTTTTAAAAATGCAAAAAATTCGAAACTACATCAATGGCGAATTAGTCACCCCAGTCAACAATCAATACCTGGATAACTATGAACCTGCTACCGGCAAAGTATATTCCCTGACACCAGAATCCGATTCAGCAGATTTGGAGCTTGCAGTTAACGCCGCTGAGCAAGCTCAACAGGAATGGGCTGAAATGCCTCATGAAACTCGCTCTACTCTATTGATGAAACTCGCAGATGCGATTGAAGCGGCAAGTGACGAACTTGCCAAAGCCGAAGCCATTGACAACGGCAAACCGATTGCCTTTGCCCGAGCAGTAGATAGCTATCGTAGCGCTGCCAATATTCGATTTTTTGCTAATGCAGCCACACAGTTTTCCAGCGAATGCCATGACATGGGAACAGTTGGAGTTAACTATAC
>CAZOBX010000405.1:0-3833 GCA_964578045.1 uncultured Kangiella sp.
TAGGTCATGGCGAACTTCCGCTTTTCGGACTTTAGAGTCTCCAATTTAATGCATTGACTGATGGTTATTGGCTAGTAGCTACCCTACCCTGTTTTAAATATTACTACCACTCACTGTCATTAGAGGTAGCAATATGTGACACCCAAATACCGCTATTAACTTATATTACAAAAGGTATCTTATGTGGCACTTGTTAACGTGGATCAGCCTCCTTTGATAGGTGCGGATTAACTAGTTTCTATTCAGATTTACTCTGAAAAGCGTAAATACTCCGGAAATCTAATCCACACATTTTTGTTTTATTCACATAGAACCACTTTTTATGCATTAATGACTGTGGTCGATTATGTATTTTAGACCGTAAAAGCCCGTGTTTCCCCTGGCACCCCATAGCCCCCAAGCTCATCAAATATTTTTGTTAGAGATATTGTTTGAAATGACGCTGAACAGCGAATAAGATTGGCCTGTGGGCCATGCTTTAAGATAGCCTGGAAAGTTGTGCAAATAATAAAAACAAAGAAAAACTTAAATAAATGACATTGTATCCGTTATTAGGCGTTTTACTTGTGCTGGCGATCAGTTTGCTGGTGGCTGAACTTATCGCCGAAAAAGTTGGGATTAATAGACCATTAAGTTACCTGGTGATAGGTTTCCTGGTCTCCGAAATTTTGACCCGGAACGAAATTGATATTTTTCTAAGAGCGGATAATTTTTCTGCGATAGTATTTCAAGGTTTATTACCCTTGATCCTCTTTGAAATGACTTTGTCATTAGTAAGACCTGACAAAAAAGAGCTGGTTAAATGCTCAGGTTTGGCTATTTATCTGCTGATTGTTTTTGTTATTGTCGCAACAGGTATCGTTTACTTTTTAATGGCGCAGCCGATCTATTTTCCACCGATAGCCGCGCTATTATCCATAGCCATCATCGCTGCCATAGAACCTGTGTGTTCTCGGTTAAATAGTTCAGATGTCAAACTCAATAACAAAATTCGCAATCAAATAGAAACCGAAACTGTGATCAGCGACGCGCTGGCGGCGGTTTTATTTAGCCTGGCACTGATGATTGCGCAAGGACAACTCGCCTCTGAGCAATTAGGTATGCAACTTGGTCTGGCGTTAATTACGCTGACGTTGGGTGGACTAATCGCAGGAGCGATATGTGGATATTGTACGATTGTCATTGAACACTGGTGTCGCTCAAAAGTTTCCTGTTTTCTGCTCTCGCTCACGCTCGCGTATTCGAGTTATTTTTTAGCGGAAGTGATTTTTTCAGCGTCAGGCGTGGTTGCGGTATTAACCGCTGGAATAATTTTTAGAATTAAATTAAATAAGGCCAAAGTATTTCGCCCGATCAAGGCTAGCTGGAATAATGTTGGCTATTATGCCGATGCTTGGCTGTTTTTACTTTTAGGAATGACTTTCACTGTCGATATGTTTAGCGAAAGATGGATCGCAATGCTTATTATTGTGCTGTCCTTAGTCATTGGCCGTATGGTTGCCGGTATTTCTGGCTATTATATTTTCAAACCCTACAAGCAGTCAGTTCACCCGAGGCCCATGCTTAACGGGATAATATTTGGAAACTATACTGGAGCCTTGGCGATTGCTTTAGTGTTTTCTCTACCGGAAGAGTTAAGTTACTGGTGGACGATTCAATCGATGGTGTTTGGAGCAGTGTTATATTCACTATTATTTCAACTTCCGCTATTTAATTTTTTTAATCGTCGTTTTAAATAACCTCAACGCCTTGTGTTTTATGTTATCGAATCCTTTAGGTTGCTTGGATCTTAATAATACCAAAGGTTTGTCATTGCAAAATGTTTTTGGCAGATTTTGGTCGGTGAAAATCACTTTCCATAAGAAGGTGATTTGGCTGTCTATAATCGATAATTAGGCGTTTTAAATGAGTTTTTCATTATGACAGAACTCGGTAAAAGACTTGGATAATTTAGCAATATCGATATCTGGCGAAAGCGCCACACGAACAATGTAATCTTTATCATGTTCTTTGGTTGTTCCCTGTGTTGAGGTTGCAGGAATGGTCCAGTAACTACCTTTTAGTTGTCCGTAACTGACACAGTATTTACAATCTTCAGGTAGCTCATTAATCATATAATCGATTAATTTTTTATTAAGGTCTCTTTTATTATCTTCTCGCTGCACTTCTGTTTCACCTATTGGTGGTAAATCTAAGGAAAATACTGACGGTGTGAATCCCTGTTCAGCCAATTCTTCCGATACAAAATTGATTTTAGACTTAGGCAGTAGTTTTTGAACATGATTTACAAAGGTTCGTGCATTGCTGTATGCCTTTCTTATGCGTTGTGGCATTGAAGGCATATTTTCAGCCAGGGTATTTAGCTGATGAGTGATCGCACAATTATCGGACAAGTTTAGATGTTTTGATATTATCTCCAGTAGATCTTTTGCCACATTATTTATAGCGCAATAACCGGCGATACAACGCCCACCGCTAGGAAACTTTGAACCGCTGGAAAATGAGACTGTTTTTACCTCGGCTAATTCACTTTTCTGATGGAGCAGTTTTACGTTCGGGCAGAAAGTTTGGTCTACCATAAAGACTGGTTCGACAGCCAGCTCCCCCCCTTGGTTTTCTCTTTCTGCACTTAGAACTGCTCCCAACTGTTCCATATCGGGAACTTCTACTCTCGGATTAGTTGGGATCTCAGCCAGAACAATTGGAACGCTGTCGCTATATGCCACTTGCTTAAGCGCCACATCAAGACTAGTGACCAAATCTTGACCGCTATCCACATACAGGTCTACGATTTCGACATTGGGTATTAAATCTGCAATACGCCTTGCCTGGTCGTTGGTTCCCCCGTAGCAATTAGGTGGAAGAATGATTTTAATGGATTTGGCTGGGTGCTGCTTTATCGCATTTTCGACAAGCCCCATCATTATCGCATACTGAATAGAAAGACCACTCGATGCGATGAGAGGCGTCAAGCTACTCCCGGTATTTTCTTTAATACATTCATGAATTCTATTCACGACTTCAGGTTGACACTCCTCAACTGATTTTTGATCGTGATTAACAATCTCATGCAAAACATTTAATGCATTGACAGGTGTCATAGCAATCGTTTCACGCCGTCTGACATGTTGAACTTCTTTAGCCAGTTCGTCCGTGGCCAATGAAGTTATTTCATGACTCTGGATAACCATACTGCTGCCATAATGGGGATGAATATTGACGGTGACATCAACATTTGAGTTCACGGTTAATGGGGCTTTATAGGAAGATTGAGTAACAAATATTACCGTTCCGTCACTGTGCTCAGGGATATCCGAAGCATCATTTATCCTCTGCAATTCAACCTTATAGCCGTATATCTCTTCTAATCTTGGACTGTCTAGCAATGGCGAAAAATCGGTATTGTAATAAAGATAGGTTGACTCTCCGCTTAAGGTGTTTTGGCGTATGATCGCCAAAATTGGCATGGTCTTTGACGTAAATGTGATGACCTGGTCTGAAGGTACCCCGTTAATTTCCGCTAAAATCCATTCCAGAATACTGGATAACGGATGACCTAAACGAATATAATCATAAGCAGTAGGAAGTTGTTGCAAGGTTTTAGCAGAATAATCTCCGGATAATTGCAGCGCTTCTAATTGTTCTAAAAATTGTGATTTTGCCTTTGCTTCATTGTATATATCTAATCGGTGAGTAGTCAGCTCCACCCAGCTTTTAGGGTGATTATCGAGTATTTTCCCAACAGTATTAAAACATTTGTCTATCGAATTCAATTTAAACCTCTATCGCGCATCTCTTACAGAAAAATACTTAACCACAGATCTCACACAATC
>CAZOBX010000406.1:0-3830 GCA_964578045.1 uncultured Kangiella sp.
TCAGTACTTACCCAATAAAGATGATCCCGATAGTATTAGTCATATGAAGGTGCGGAAAGTTCTCGCAGATCAAACATCAACAGCCACTGGAAATTTATGGGTGGCCACCGATAAGGGATTAGACTATTTTAACCGAAAACAACAATCTTTTACTCACTACCGTACTGATGAAAAAGACCCGTCAAGTCTTAGTCATGATGTGGTCAGTGAGCTTTATTACGACTCTAATGGTAGCTTGTGGATTGGCACAGACATTGGTTTAAATCAGTTAATTTCAGCTACCGGGAAATTCTTACGCTATTATCCGAATAAAGAGAATATTCATCAGCGTTATAGCGGCAATTACATTACTGCTATTCACGAGGACCAATATAATAATTTTTGGATAGGTACCCTAACCGGTGGACTAAAAATATTTGATCGCCAGAAAAATTATTTTTACCAGTACCGCCATGAGGCTTACAATCCCTATAGTATTCGTTTTAATTATATCGTAACACAGGGCCTTATTGAGGACCGATCCGGTTTGTTGTGGATACTAACATACCAAGGAATTAACCGCCTAAACTTACTGGCTGACCAGTTTAGCAACTATCAGTATCAGCATGACAACCCAGATAGCCTGAGTGGCAATGAGGTATGGGAAACCTACGAGGATCCCCACGGGCAACTCTGGATTGGTACTCAAGATAACGGCCTGAACTATTTTGATGAGGAAAATAATCGCTTTATCCACTTTCGCCACGATCCACAAAACAAAACAAGTATTAGCAGCAACTTCATCGATTCAATCCTGGTCGATCGTGATCAGACTCTATGGGTAGGTACGAATAATAAAGGGCTTAATCGACTTGATAAAAATAGTACTGAATTTCAACATTATCTTGAAACCATAGGTGATAATATCGGAGATATTCTGGACTTATTAGAAGATCACCAAGGATACATCTGGATTGCTACAACCGGTGGTTTATTTAAATATGACAAGAGAAAAGACCATTTTACTCAATATTTACCGGATGATATTAAACCAGACTCACTCGCTCACAAATGGGTAATAAAACTGTATGAAGATCCTTTAGAACGATTATGGATCGGTACTGATGGAGGACTTGATTTATTTGATCCTGATAATGAGAAATTTAGCCATTTTAAACACGATCCAGCATCAAAAAATAGTTTAAGCAGTAATAAAGTTCGTACTATTTATCTATCAAGAGATGGTTTTTTATGGATAGGCACTGAGGACAGAGGCCTCAATCGACTGGATTTAAAAAATAAACAATTTAAACATTATCAGCAAAAAGATGGCTTACCCAGTGATAATGTCGCCGGGGTCCTAGAAGATGAACAAGGTTATTTGTGGATTAATACAGAAGGTGGACTATCGCGCTTCGACCCTAAAACCGAATCATTTCATAATTTTGCACCTGAAGATGGCTTACAAGATAACAGTTTTAAAATTTCCGTCAAACGAAGCAATGGTGAAATAATATTAGGAGGCTCTCAAGGTATTACTCGTTTTTTACCTAGCGATATTACAGATATATCACAACCACCACTGGTTGCACTGACTAATTTTTTGATTTTTAATAAGCCCGTTCTTTTATTGTCGAGCCAGGTAAGCGATAGTGCTCATTCAACAAACCATAATTCAAAAGAAATACAAGAAGCCACAGACAAAGAAAACTATTATCTCAAACAATCAATTTCCCATAGCCAGCAAATTACCCTGACTCACAAAGAATCTATGTTTTCATTTGAATTCGCAGCACTGGATTATTTGAACCCAAATAAAAACCAATATGCCTATCAACTACAAGGGATTGATAAAGACTGGATAACCACATCAGCGAAAAAACGCTTTGCCACCTATATGAATATTCCAGCTGGAGAGTATATTTTTAAGGTAAAAGGAAGCAATAAAGATGGTGTTTGGAACGAAAAAGGTCGCAGTATCAAGGTCACTATTTTGCCGCCGCTATGGTTAACCTGGTGGGCGAAAACATTGTACCTGCTGCTGACTATCGCATTGTTAGTAGGCTTCTATTCTTTTCGAACCGCATCTCTACGTCGCCGAGCAGTGGCTCTGCAACGTTCAGTCGAACAACGAACCCAAGAAGTGGAGTTGTTATTAGAAAACAAAAACCAAGAATTCGCCAATGTCTCCCACGAATTTAGAACTCCATTGACTTTGATTTTAGGGCCAATATCTCAGGTACTTAAAAGTCTGAATCTAAAATCTAAATCAAATAGCAAAGAAATAGAACAACTCAAAATTACACAGCGAAACGGTTATCGTCTGTTAAGAATGGTCGATCAACTACTCAATATCGAATCCTTTCAAGTCAAATCCATTGTGCAAAAACAACCACTCGCCTTTGGTGAATCCACGCATTTGATCGGGCAGGCATTTGCTGAAATTGCTGAGGAAAATGAGATTGAATTTTCCATTTTGGATATTGCCGAAGTTAATTTCGAATTCACCCCCGATGCATTTGAGAAAATCCTTTTAAACTTACTCTCGAATGCTTTCAAATATCCCCCCGCCGGTGGCACGGTCAGTCTTGGCTCACAAATAACCAGCCATCAAGAACTAACGATAACCGTTTCTGATACCGGTATTGGTATTCCATTGGATGAGCAAGCATCTATTTTCGAACGTTTTAACCGCTCAACTAATGTCAACCAAGAGAACGTTCCCGGTGCGGGTATTGGTCTTTCTTTAGTCAAGAGTTTAGTCGAACTTCATCAAGGACGCATCAAACTTAAAAGCCAACCTAACATAGGTACAAGTTTTACGGTTTATCTGCCCATTATTAATCCGGTTAGTCGTGATGAGGTAAAGCGGCAGGCGGATCAAGACATCATTGCAATGGAACTGATGAGTATCGCCAATCAGACAGGCTACCCAACTGTACAAAATAACGATATCAATCCTAACCAAGAGCGTTTGAATAAAATACTCATCATTGAGGATAATGATGATATGCGATCCTTTATTGCACAAAGCATTGCAAACAACTATCAGGTCCTAACTGCCATTGATGGCGAGCAAGGCGTACAGATAGCCAGCGAAGAAATCCCCGACTTAATTATCAGCGATATTATGATGCCAAAGCTCGATGGTTATCAGGTAACCAGCCAGCTGCGCAACCAAATCACGACTGATCATATCCCGATTATTTTATTGACGGCAAAAGATGATCGAATCAGTCGTATGAAAGGATGGCATGAAAAAGCGGATGAATATTTAACCAAACCATTTGATGTGGATGAACTCAATATCCGCATTAAGAGTTTGCTGGATATTCGGGATATATTGAAGAAACGCTACGGGGAAGATATTCTAAGGAGCGATAGCGAAATAGATACCTCCTCTATTCCTGACAGCCAAAAGGCACAAAATCGATTCACAAGTTCTTTCAACCAAGTGCTTCAAGATTGTTACGCTGATAGTCAAATAAAAATACCGGATATCGCATTGAAAATGGCAATGAGTGAACGGCAATTATTTAGAAAAGTGAAAGCCGTGATTGATATGACTCCAACGGAATACCTTAGAAAATATCGATTAGAAAAAGCCAAACTACTTTTAGCCAATGGCGCCCCATCGTCTACTGCGGCTTTTGACGTAGGATTCGCTTCAATGAGCCATTTTTCGAAATGTTTTAAAGCATACGAGGGTTGTGCGCCTTCTGAGTTTAGGCTCTAATTGGATATGGAATGATAATGTCAATATCTGGCTAATGAATAATTTTTGTGAGACATTGTTAATAAACGAGTTGGCAGTAAAATTAAACTATGGGTAACAATAAAGACTTTTTTCT
>CAZOBX010000407.1:0-3793 GCA_964578045.1 uncultured Kangiella sp.
GTTTAGAATCGATTTCCATTCGAATTAAGCTCGCCGCTTCATCAATTAAATCGATCGCTTTATCCGGTAGCTTTCTATCGGAAATATATCGATGGGACAACGTCGCCGCCGCGACAATCGCCGGATCGGTGATATCCACACCGTGATGCACCTCATAACGTTCCTTCAGGCCTCTTAAGATCGCAATAGTATCTTCGACCGTAGGCTCACCAACTTGCACTTTTTGAAAGCGTCTTTCTAATGCCGCATCTTTTTCAATGTATTTTCGATATTCATCGAGAGTTGTCGCTCCAACACAATGCAGTTCCCCTCTTGCCAAAGCAGGTTTAAGCATATTGCCGGCATCCATTGAACCTTCTGATTTTCCCGCCCCGACCATGGTATGTAACTCGTCTATAAACAAAATAATCTGGCCTTCCTGCTTCGATAGATCGTTGAGCACCGCTTTTAACCTTTCTTCAAATTCGCCACGAAATTTTGCCCCGGCAATCAACGCGCCCATATCAAGGGACAGCACTCTTTTCCCTTTGACTCCTTCTGGCACTTCTCCGTTAATAATCCTTTGTGCCAGGCCTTCGACAATCGCCGTTTTACCGACCCCAGGTTCGCCAATTAATACCGGATTGTTTTTTGTACGGCGCTGAAGTACCTGGATGGTTCGACGAATTTCATCGTCGCGACCAATCACCGGGTCAAGCTTGCCCTGCTCTGCCCGTTCGGTTAAATCTATGGTATATTTTTCCAGCGCCTGACGCTGCTCTTCCGCATTGGGATCATCAATCGACTGACCTCCGCGAACTTGCTCAATGGCTTTTTCTGTAGCTGCAATATCAGCATTCAGACCTTGTAGAATCTTACCTAATTGACCTTTATCTTCAATCGCAGCAAGCACAAACAATTCACTGGAAATATATTGATCTTTTCTTTGTTGAGCGAGCTTGTCGCAGTGATTTAACAAGCGGGCTAAATCATTAGAAATATGTACATCACCGGCCGTACCTTCAACTTGTGGCAGGCGATCTAATGCTTCCGCTAATTTAGAGCGTAGGCTGTGCAAATTAACATCGGTTTGTGCCATCAAATGTCGAACGCTACCGCCTTCCTGATTAAGCAAAGCAGTCATCATATGAATGGGTTCAATAAATTGGTGTTCACGGCCAAGCGCCAATGATTGTGCGTCGGCAATTGCCAGCTGGAATTTGCTGGTCAGTTTGTCCATTCGCATAGGAATAACCCTGTATTAAATAAATCGATGGCTAATTAATGGGGGTGATATAAATAAGTTCAAGGTTTTAAGTTCTAAGTTCTAAGTTCTAAGTTCTAAGTTCTAAGTTCTAAAATGGGAGCCTTCAGCGCGAAACAGGTCAAGACTTTTTCTCTTATAGTACTTAGAACCTATCTCTTATAGCACTTATTATTTATCACCTATCTCTTATAGTACTTAGCACTTGTTATTTATTCCAACCCATTATGTTTAATCATGCTGATTAATTCATCAACATATTCCTGGCCCCTTTCTGAATAACTGGACAATCCATGAGCCAATTTTTCTCCTGTAATTGTCTGGCCGCGAGTGCGTAGTCCCGCCCGAATACTTCTTAAGTCCGCATAGGCATTATGAGTATTAAGGTTACGCATATAACTGGATATCGAAGCTTGTATGGAGGCATATTTTCTCACTTCGTGTCGACTCCCGGCATTACGGCTTTTAGGCACTAGTCCGCACCCTCGGGTATAACACCATTGACCAAATAGGTTATTGGCCTGGGTAGCAAACCGAGAAGTTCCCCAAGCTGACTCATTGGCGGCTTGAGCCAAAACCAGAGAAGCTGGGATAATATCAATTCGAAGCTTTAGTTCTTTGATGTCAGATTGAATATCTTCGGATTTTAATCCAAATTCCTTGGCTAATTTAGTCAGCTTTTTATTGCTGATGCCTGAGTGGTAACTGTCCTTTTTGAGCTGCTTCTGTAGACTGAGCAATAACTGTTTTTTATATTTGATTTTCCTGTTCTCATTTTCCACCAATGGTCGAAGGTAAGCGAAAAACTGGGCTTTTTTCTGCCGCACATCTTTGATCAAAGCAAAATCAGGTAAGTCGCTTTTGATATCCAGCGAATATACATAATCCGGACGAGACTGCCAGTCATGTTGAATAAATAGAAAAAATAGTGCTACCAAAGTAAAAACAGCCCCAATTAGATAACTTTTATCTCTTTTTATCGCATCTAGTATGATCCTTATTATTTTCATTTAATCTCCGGTTGAGGTTGCAGGCTGAAACTCCTACATATTGCTAAAAGTAATATCGGTAGTCAAGCCAGATAGTATACAATCGATTTTTTCAATTCCTATCTAGTTAACCTCAACTCGGGATAAGAGTAGCCAGTAATCCCTTAAAGTATCAGATTAAATAAGGGCTCATCGGTCAGTATCAGTCTTTTGGTGACTATCAAGGCAAGTTTGTGCGTTAATAGCGAGCTATTGAAAGCAAACTTAACGGGTCGAGTCGCTAAAAGACTGATGCTGGATGGTTGCTCTTATCCCGAGTTGAGGTTAGTTAGTACTCCGACACAGGGATTTTGACCAGTTCAAAAAATCGTGAAGCCATCCAACTGATAGTTGAGCTCTGAACTGGTCAAAATCCCGGTGTTGGAGTATCAGTTGAGTACAAACTATGCATCAAACATCTGGTCGTTGGAAATTAGGTCTACTACTTTCACTGACGACAGCGACCTTTTGGGGCATGTTACCTATCGCATTAAAAGGACTTTTAGATACTATTGATGCCGTGACCATCACCTGGTATCGGTTCATCGTTTCGTTGGCCGTTGTAGCATTTTTACTCTATCGAAGAAACAGGATCCCGAGCTTCAAGTGGCTTAAATCGCCCAAGCCTCTTTTGTTATTTAGCATTGTTATTTTAGGGCTAAGTAGCAATTATGTATTATATTTGATGGGACTAGACTTAATTACGCCAAGTGCGGCTCAAATTGTTATTCAAATCGCACCATTGCTTTTATTGTTAGGCGGCTTAGTAATATTTAAGGAAAGCTTCAACCGATTGCAGTGGATTGGAGTCTTTGTGTTTATTACCGGATTGGGATTATTTTTCAACCATCGATTAGAAGGAATTATAGCAAGCATTATAGGCGACGGCGATGAAACGGGTTATGCCTGGGGATTAATGCTGATTCTTATAGCCGCGGTCACCTGGGCAGCTTATGCACTTGCTCAAAAACAGCTTTTGGTTGTATATGGGTCTCAACAAATCATGTTTATTGCTTATGTGGCTGCGAGTTTATTATTTTTACCTGGTTCACAAGTTTTATCGGTATCTGCCTTGACACTTACTCAGTGGGGGTTACTGGTTTTTTGCTGCCTGAATACGTTGGTTGCCTACGGCTGTTTTGCAGAAGCATTAGATCACTGGGAAGCATCACGAATTGCTGCTGTATTGGCGATCACGCCTTTAATGACCATTATTTTTGCTTACCTCACCAATCAGGTCTTTCCGGATTATATTACTCTTGAAGCGTTAAACGGATTAAGCATCGCTGGCGCCGGCATTTTAGTACTGGGCTCTCTAACGGCTGCTTTAGCTAAAAGCGAATCAAATTAGCGATAGATCCCAAGTAGCCCTGTTATTCCAATAACCTATATGCTGCTCTTGCTTATACCCGTTCCACCTCAAGATGCATGATTCAGCAAGGCTAGAAACAGCCATATTTGAGGCAAGGAATTTTTGGGCTAGTCATTTATGTCCAAGGATGGACTGTATGCAGGAAATGCA
>CAZOBX010000408.1:0-3760 GCA_964578045.1 uncultured Kangiella sp.
GGGCTATGGTGACTAGGCACCGGCGGTCCTCCGGCTTCGGCTTTGTCCAGATCTTGCTGAGATGTTCCGCCAATATTAAAATAGACGCTTTTTATTGCTGGACTTGAGGTGAAGTAGGGAAAATCCTCAGCGCCCATGCCAGTAGGGGGGAGACTGGTGACCGCTTCTTTACCCATTTTATTTTGCCAAGTTTTTTTCAATCTGTGAGCTAGTTTGGCATTGTTAATCGTTGGCGGGGTTGACTCGACGGTAAAGATCACTTCGGGCAATTTATCCTCTGGCAAACCGGCTACTCGCCCCATATTTTCTGCAATCCGTTTAATACCATCTAACAATAATTTTCGTGTTTCTAGATTAGTATTTCTCACGGTGAGCTGTAAAACCGCTTTGTCAGAAATAATATTGTGTTTGGTGCCAGAGTGAAACGAACCCACCGTCACTAAACCGGCTTCTCGGGGCGGTAATTCACGGGATACCAAGGTTTGTAATGCCAACACTATCTGGCTAGCGAGCACGATAGGGTCTTTGCCTTTATGTGGTGATGCGCCATGGGCACCAACCCCGTGGACAATAATATCTACCATGTCGGCGCCAGCGTATGGAGCGCCATCGGAAACATTTATCACACCAGCCAGATCGCCAGCAGAAACATGAAATGCCAACGCGTAATCCGGCGTGCCAAATCGCTTCCATAAATCATCTTCCATCATCATTCGGGCGCCTAATATTCGTTCTTCCGCTGGCTGGCCAATTAACATCAATGTCCCGGACCATTGATCTTTCATTGCCGCCATGCGACGAGCCGTACCTACCAGGCTGGTGATGTGCACATCATGGCCGCAAGCGTGCATCACCGATACCATATTCCCTGTCACCAGATCTTTTTGGGTGGCTGTGGATGCATAACTCAGCCCAGACTTTTCTTCAACCGGCAGACCATCCATATCCGCGCGCAACATAACCAGCGGACCTTTACCGTTCTTCATGATGGCGACAATGCCGGTTCCACCAACACCGGTGGTCACGGTAAATCCTACACCTTTTAACTCTTTGGCCAGGCGAGCAGCGGTTTTGTGTTCTTGCAAACTTAATTCGGGGTTTTTGTGAAAATAAAGAAATAGATCTTGCAGGTTTTCATCGTAGTCTTTTTCAATGATTAGTGAGAGTTTATTATCCGCCAACGCCATTGATGAGATGCAGACGGCCGCGCAGATTGTAATAAGGTATTTGTTCATATTGTTCTCCTGCTTATTATTATTTTTATTAATTTTTATATTAAAACTTAAACTTCACACCAGCGTGAAGCGCCTGCGCTTTACCAAAATCGAAATGAGTATTGGTATAGGAGGCATTAATTGAAAACCAGTCCCTGATAGGAAACTCAAAATCGATTTGGGCGAAAGTAGTATCACCGTCAATACTACTTCGGGCTTCATCTCCAGGGTTAAAGAGTTCCCCTTCTTCGCCATCCAACTCCCAACTACTGTAACCGACTTTTGGGATAATGCGAAATTTAGCAGCAACATCAAAAGCATATCCGACTAAAAACCTGGTTTGGCTAAACCGATAGGAATCAATTGCATTGAAAATGCTATCGGTTTCTGAACGATAAAAATTGCCTTCAATTAAGAGGTTGGAGTCAAATTCATAACCAAGGGTGCCACCAAAGCCAAAGTTATAATTTGAATCACTTTCGCCAGAAAAAGAGTATTCCGACTTTATATCTATCTCTCCTCGACCAATTCCGGGAGTGAGATAAAAGTCATCCGCGTAGCTGGACAAATGAACAAACAACAAAAAGAAAACAATAATGAGACGATTCGCTAACATTGGTAAAACTCCATTTGATTTTTTTTTATGCTTTTCCATTGACACTATTGTGAGTGTTTGGATCCACACATCATTATACTCGATTATTAACCCCAACTCGGGAAAAGAGTAGCCAGTACCCCCAAGTATCCGATTAAATAAAGGCTCATCGGCCAGTATCAGTCTTTTGGCGACTATCAAGGCAAGTTTGTGCGTTAATAGCGAGCGATTGAAAGCAAACTTAACGCCGAGAGTTGCTAAAAGACTGATGCTGGATGGTTGCTGTTATTCCGAGTTGAGGTTTATTCCATATCAGTTTAAAGGAATCTCAGTAGCGATAGGTATTTAACCTGTGAATATTACCAACTTTAATTGTTAATATTTATTTCTTGCAACGGGATAGCGAGCGATAGCAAACCTCAAAAAGTGCGTATATCAAACAGGCTTCTAAGCTGCTTTTTCAATTTAAAAAGCTGTTTGAAATGCAGCCCACCGTTGTTGGTAAACTCGAAAAACAAGGACTTTATTGCGGCGTTCTTACCGTTAGTATCATAGACTAGTTGAAGTTGATTGGTTCCTTTGGTTTCATTGGAGCACCACAAAGAAGAGTTTTCGGTAAAATTATAATATTCCCAAATCCCACCATTTTCCGTCAAGTTCAAATATCCCGAAATAAACTCAGTAACATCTTCGGCTTTGTGAAAATCTTTCCAACCCATTTTTGGTGATAACTGCATGGTAATCCTAATAGAGACTCATTAAATAGCTTGCTGAACGGGACAAACCACAAAGCCTCCCATTATAGATGATTTTGTTAGATTGATACGTTAACTACTCGACAATCTTAGGTTTCCTATTTACATAGTCGATAGGATAGTTGTACAGGATGGCAGAGCTGATCCCAAATAGACGTTATTTACTTTACACCCTCCACTAACTTTCCCATAACGACCTTTTACGTATTTTTTCTGCGCATTGGCGAATTTAATGATAATTTTTAGATCTCTTCGAAGATCTGAGAATATGGGAGTCAAAATTGTGCTAATTTATCGTTATCTTTTCGCCAGCCTTTGTATACTCGTCGTGACTGGCTGCCCAGGTTATCAACATCCGGGACCAATCTATCAGAAAATATTGCCGGGTGACCCATCAATTCAAGCCAACCGAATCAAACCACACAAAATAAAATATGAAAAAATCGGTGCTTCGATGGTCTATAACTTGCGGCTGCTGCCCAATAATGGGCTCGATACCTATCAATTAACCATCGATTTTCAACAAAATGAAACCTCCAATCCCGATACAATCTACTTTGATCCACAAACACTTGGATATACCGCTAGACACTTAACCACCCAAGATTACAGCATTGATGTGAAATTTTCTAATGGCCACTTTACAGGGCAACTAATCCCAGCCAAGGGCTCGGGATATACTCCAGTGGTATTTGAAAAAAGCTATCAACATGGCGCTTTTGAGCCAGCAGTTATCAATTACTTTATTGTTGCACTGCCTCTAGAACTTGGTTACACAGCTTCTCTACCTATCTTTGACCTTAATAAAGGTTCGCAATTGCTGTGGGCAAATATTAAAGTATTAGGGCAGGAAACCTTGACCATTAATGGCCAAGAAATCGAAACATGGAAAGTATCTTCCGATGGAGTCAGAAAGAAAATCATTTGGCTGAGCAACAAGTATCCTTATGCGATAAAAATGCAAACGGAAGGTACATTTGGTTCTTGGGAAATTAGCTCAGTAGAATAGCTAATTAGAATAGTTAATTATCTTGGCGGTTAAATCTTTTTTGATCACCAAACCAGCAATCGGCTATGCTTATTAAATCCTGCCAACAATGGGTAATAATCTACTCTAACCTCAACTCGGGATAAGAATAGCCAGAAAAAGCTTAATATTTAGTAAGTTACACCAGAATAATAAGGATTAGTTTTTA
>CAZOBX010000409.1:0-1140 GCA_964578045.1 uncultured Kangiella sp.
CCGACAGGGACTTTCACCCTGCAAGATATGACAAGCTTTCTTGTCGCACTAACGCAAAGCTAATTTGCGCGTGTTTTTACGCTAAAATTCAGCGTATTGTTATGATTCATTTTACTTAGCATCAGGCTCATAAGTTTTCAATGCCATGCCCTTCAAAGGGAATCGTATCTTATTCGAAACCAAGTCGAATTCCTTTTGGATATTCTTATAGCTCAAATTTCGTCTAGAATAGATAACTTCTACTTCGTCAAAATTGCTGTACAAGGAATAGTAAGAACTTAACTTTACTTTGCATTCCCTTTGTTCTTTTGGCTTCAATTTAACAAAGTGCTGAGGATCATTTTCGACAATCCTGTCTACAATCATGCCTTTATATCCAGCATTACCTAGCTTCTCATTATCGCTATATGCTACAACATCAAAAAATTCACTTGGCATATAATCTTCTTTACATAAGTGAGATTCATCAATCCATAGCTCAGAGTCTAATAAATTACTCAACAACACATAGAGGTATATTTCATTATTTTCTAAGTAGTAATTCAATTCAACGTTAATTGGTGGTTCAACATCAACGGCTGATTCTGGAGTTGAATTTGCCGTACAATTTATTGATATAGTGAAAATTAGTAAAAATGTATATTTCATATTCTTCATCTAAAGAATTCTCAAGATATATTTATGGCTATAGCCATTTATGATCATAACGCTGCGTTAAAAAGCACTGCTTTTTTTATTGGCGTCTTCTTTCAACATTTGGTTAGCGATAAACGTTTCTACCGAATTCAGTTCTTCTTGTAATAAAATATGCGCAAAATCACGCGTAAGTTTTGGATGCTTACATTCACCTGTAAACTTATTAATAAGAATACCATGTGAAGATTTCATTGCGTTGGCTCCTTGTAGGTATGGCAAATACCAAAACCCATCTTGTTCTTCAGGATTTCCCGGCGCTCCAGATAAAAACCTGTATTCATGAGTATGTTTGTCCAAGTACATTCTTGCGATCTCTTCAGCTTCATCTTTGCTAATGCCATCGCCATAATTTTGAGTAACTAACCAATCCCGCACGAATTTTGCTTCTTTCAGCGATGAATACTTAAAAACTGCGCAATCAGCGGAAATTACCGGAGAGACCGC
>CAZOBX010000409.1:1150-3743 GCA_964578045.1 uncultured Kangiella sp.
TTAACGCTCCTTACTAAGCTAACGCCTAATTGAAAAATTCATGCGTTTTGTTGCATGAATGTTTTCCAATTTCTGGTTATGCATTTTTATCAAATTTATACCCAACTATCCGTCCCCAATCGCCCAGTTCTTTTAGATGTTCTTCAAGCTGCTTTTTTGGAGGGAATTTGCCCTTGAGTATTTGGCTGTTATCTCCAGCTAACGTAAATACATCGGTAGAGAATGGTAAACATAAAGACTCCGTTCTATAGGAGTTTGGACTTTCTCCCTCTGGAAAAGGCCGTGGTCCATCGAATACCGTTCTCACACTTTCTACTTTAAGGTCAGATAAAAACAACCAATCAATATCCGAACAAAAGTAATACCATTCTTCAAATTTAGCGAGCTTCGTGTTCTTTGCTCCGAGAACTACCGCTGGATATTTGAGTGCGTCGCCGATTTCCTCGCCTGTGATTTCTCGTTCACCAAAGTACATCTTCTTATTTTTATGGACTATTTCATCCCACTCGACGGTTTTCATATCGTTGCTAGAATATGTACTCATCATGTCCCTTACAGTGCATAACAGTGTGGTAGAACGGACTTTATGTCCGTATATCCAAGATTACTGATAATAACGAAAATCCCCTTAGCCTGCAATTGGCACGGCGTAGCACTACTAAAGAGCTATTATTAAAACCGTAAAAAACGACATTACTGTCGTATATCCCAGACTCGCTGATTTTAGATCTATATTTTTAGCTGATATTTCATGCACATACAAGATTTGAGAGTTCATTTACAATTAAAATGCGACAACAGGGGGCTCGAATGGCTGCTCTTAGCTATTTTACACTCTCGTTCTTTCAGGTCACGTCCGGCAGAAATGGGTCAAACTGAGACCCTCGAGCAAAAAACTGTGATGATTTTTCGTTTACGACTCTAGAGTGCCATTTTCAGCCAGTCAAGCAATTGCATTTTAGAGCGTAGTTTTTCTCAATAACGGCCAGTCATTAACGCTCGCCTCAATTAAGGCAGTTATTTGTTTTTACCTTCAATTGCTGGCACTGGTTAAATCTTGGAGCTCAATAAATAAAAATAGAGTTCTGCTTTAAGCTCTTCATTATCATAAAATCTACTTTCAAATTTTAACATGCCTAAGATTATATGCATTGTATGGAAGCCTTCTTTTTGTACTATCAGGTAATCTTCTTTATGCGTATTAAATCCATGATAAGTTCTGCAATATTTTGGAAGCTCTTCTGAATTCGAATTTTTAATGTCAAAATCACAAATTTAGACAGCCACTTATCCATTCTAGCTGCAACCTTTAGGTCGTAGTCCTTGTCTGATATCACTAATGTCTCATCTTTAGTTGGGTCAGTTAAATCAACACCAGATAATTCAGCAGCAAACATTTAAGGCACAATGTAATTGTAATGTTGTTCTAGCATTTGGAGACTGGTTCCAAGGTCTACTTATTTTTGAGATTCTTTATTGCATAGTGAGACATTTCGTTTACATTTTTGGATGCTCCAAAAGTGCATAGGTTTAAAAATGCCACCCAGAGTGATTTTGAACCTTTATTCACAAAAAAGTGATCACTTAATTTACTAATGTTTCGTCCTTTATGAATTTTTGCCGATTCTATAAGTTCATTGAATATTTTAGCTAAGCTAGTTATTTTAGATCTTAATACCATCTCTTCAATTGGAAGGATTATAACTGTTGACCAATCGAACTCACCTGAAATGGAACTTTTACATACAGAATAATTTAACAATAGTAATTCTGCTTCACCTGATGGTTTCCAATTGCTTTGCTTTTCAAACCATTTTTGAGCTGCATAATATTTATTAATATCAAACTCTAGTTTAGTTACACCATTATTATTGGAGTCTTTAGCTATCCAACCAGGGAAAATAAAGTCAATAATTTTATCTGAATGCAGATTTAGGTAATCGAAACCATTAATGGCACTTTCAGCCAAGTCTCGTGCTTCGCCTGCGAAATCTCCTCTGACAAAAACAATTGCAATTGGTAGGTGGAAAATCTTATCTGGGTGTCGGTTGATGGTCTTCTTTGGTATTCGGCTTTCCCCGATGGATTTAAATAGTTTTTTAAATCCAACAGTTTCAATATTAGAACTATCTGGTCCGCCTCCTTCAATCTTCGGGTGACCATGACTTAAAGAACATACACCTGTTTTTTTGAAACCTACAAAATCGTCATCTTTAATAATCATTTTATAATCCCTTTTAAACGAAGAAATGGTTGCCTTATATTAGCCAGTTTGTATGTTTTTGATACATTATTTTACTAAAAAATCATATACAACCAAACTTTTTAATTTCATGCTAACCCTTTAGCCTCAAGTTTTGGTTCTGTCGCAAACTAGAGCTTACACATGTTGGTATGTTAATCTAGCACAATCACAACAATGAGTTTGGGTTATTAATGGTCAGCTTTAAAGGTAGGCACTTCGAACGTAATATGATCTTGCAGTCCGTTCGATGGTACTTGGCTTACTCGCTCAGCTATCGCTATATTGAAGAGATGATGGCAGAGCGAGGCTTTACAGTTGATCACAGTACCATTCAACGCTGGGTTGTTC
>CAZOBX010000410.1:0-3735 GCA_964578045.1 uncultured Kangiella sp.
ACCAACTAGACGTCATCATCGAATCACATGATCCCGACGTGATTGCACTACAGGAAACCAAAGTCCACGACGACGATTTTCCCCATGAGATGATCGAAAAGACTGGCTATCATGTGATTTACCACGGTCAAAAAGGACACTACGGTGTAGCAACTTTATCGAAATTGAAACCTGTCTCTTTTGAGAAAGGTTTTCCAGATGATACCGATGAAGATCAAAAACGAGTGATCATCACCGAGCATCAAGGTAAAGCGGAAAGTGTATTTGTTTTTAATGGCTATTTCCCCCAGGGAGACTCAATTGATCACCCAACCAAATTTCCAGCCAAACAAAAATTTTATGCGGATCTAGATAAATATCTCGATTCCCGGCGAATGAAAAATAACTGGGTAGTCACTGGGGATTTTAATATTTCTCACAGGGATGATGATATCGGTATCGGCGATAAAAATGCCAAACGATGGCTTAAGACCGGCAAATGTAGTTTCCAGCCGATCGAAAGAGAGTGGCTGGCAAAGATCGTCGATAAGGGATTTCAGGATACCTTTAGAAAATTCTATCCGGAAGTGACTGACCGATTTAGCTGGTTTGATTATCGCAGTAGAGGATTCGCCGATGACCCTAAAAGGGGTCTCAGAATTGATTTGGTTTTAGCCACCGATAAACTTTATCAAACCTGTACTGAAGCGGGGGTTGATTACGATATTCGAGCAATGGAAAAACCGTCTGATCATTGTCCGATTTGGGCTGAGTTTGATATTTAGAACAAGTTCGTATTCCCCTCTTTGCGAAGATTCCTACAAGGATGTAGGTCATTAGGGCACCAAAAGTAGGCGCTCTGAGGCGATGCAGTAGCAATTGCCGAGGGGCTAGGGGAGATTTGAAAAAGTCGAAATTCGGAGCACACGCTCATTATTAGTACGAACCCCCAAACCTCTTCATACCCTCATTCGAGAAAATGGAAGCAGGTGTAAAAATTTCTTTGTCAATCTTCTATTCTATCTATATTTTTATTATCACTTTAACTACTAGTTTCAGCAACATACCCCAGTATTTAGACGAATCTCCATGATTAAATCTCAAAACGAGATTTGCTTTTCCCCTTGGACAAGAGTATACATTATCTTTAACGATCTAAAGGATATGTTGTACCGCATTACAGGGAATGTATTCTCCTCCTGATGACCTATCAAGAAATACCCGATATTTAATCTGGCAGAGTTCAATTATTTTTGGACTGCTTCCAGATGAGAACCTAGTTATACCTATAACAATAACAAAACATCTATAACTAAACTCCTCGGCTTAGCAAAATTGAGGCCTCAAAAATTTCAGTAACTTTAATTTAATCGGCGATGTTTTTATTTAGCTAATAAATAGTAAATGACTTAATTTTTAGTAAACCAGTTAATTTTTTATTTAGGTGAGATATTTTGTCCTTATACAGCACCATTGTAATTAGAGAAAAAATTAAAAAATAACAGATAGTCGATTAATCATTATGCCGACGTAATAAGGACGGGCGGTAGCGTGCAAGATATTTGGCGCTTTTCTACACTATTTCCTATTTATTTTTTCGAAGGAGTTTGATATGTCAGCACTTCAAAAAGTACCCCCATCGCCTCAACTAATGAGATCTTTACAAGATGACTATATGCGCGAAGGTCAGGGCGCAGGACTAACTTTTTCTCAATATCTGCAAGTGACCGGATTTACTAATCCGGCGGAAGGTCGTGATGGTATGGATGATGGAATTATCTCGTCAATCGATCCACAAGGTGGTCCGCAACTGATTTCGCTGCCGAGTCAGTCTATACAAGGACAGTTAAAAGTTAAAGTGCTGTTAGTGGATTTTAGCGATGCGCCAGGCAGTTTGCCGGCAAGTCATTACCAAGACCTCCTATTTTCAAAACAGACCCATTTGTCCGGTAGTATGCGTGATTACTTTGAGGAAGTTTCGCTAGGTAAAGTGGATGTGATTGGGGATGTACATGGCTGGTTTCGCCTACCTCATAACTATGCTTATTACACCAATAATGCATCCGGAACTGGTGATACCTATCCACGAAATGCCCAGGGTATGTCCGAAGATGCGGTCAATGCGGCAATTGCTGGCGGAGTGTTATTTGATGATGAACTGGATTTATTTGAAAATAATACGGTCACAGCTCTGTTTATTGTACATGCGGGAATAGGTGCAGAAACCCAGCCGAGCGGAGCAGCACGTCGAAATAATGTCTGGTCACATAAGTGGGCCATTCCCAACCCGGTGAATGTTGGGGATAACCTCTGGGTGACTCGTTACCTGACAGTACCGAATGACGCTAGCCTGGGAGTTTGTGCCCATGAATTAGGTCACCTGGCGTTTCAATGGGAAGATTTTTACGATCCCAATTATGCTGAAGACGGTAATGCCTGGGATGGTGCAGGTGACTGGGATCTGATGGCCGGCGGATCTTATAATGGCAATAGTAAAAGTCCGGCCCATCCGGTTGCCTGGCATAAGGCGCAACATGGATGGATTGAGCTGGATGATGTTATCCAATCACAGCATTTGGAGCTGCAACCATTTACTGAAACTTCCGGCAAGGCTTTTAAATTAATCAGCGCCAAATACAACGCCAGTCAATACTTAATCCTGGAAAATCGAACACGATTTGGATTTGATGGTTATTTACCTGGCGAAGGCTTACTGGTCTGGCGGGTGGATGAATCCAAGCAGATGTTTGCGCCGAATAAACCGGCGTTGCAATTAATTCAAGCCGATGGTCGGCGCGATCTGGAAAGGGTGGGTGATGGCAATCAGGGCGACTCGGGCGACCCTTTCCCTGGCGGGACTAATCGTACCGATTTGTTTGATATCGGTAATATTTCAACTTCATTTCCTAGTGGGGATGATTCAGGCATCGTGTTAAAACACATTCAGCGCGATCCGGATACGGGAGTCATTTCACTGGATGTAGAATTTGATGGTCTGCCAGTGATCGGTGATAAACCCAAGCCACCCACAACCCCGCTGGTGGCAAGCGGCGAGTCTACGCCCAATCAAGCGATTCCGGATAATAATTCTGACGGCATTTTAGATGTGATTAGTTTAAGTGAGTCAGGTAGCGTGCGGGAAATCACCGTTGCGGTGGATATCAGCCATACTTATATCGGCGACCTGAAGGTTGAATTAATTAGCCCGACCGGCCAGCGAGCACTGCTGCATAATAAAACTGGTGGCAACGCTAACGATCTTATAAAAGTTTATTCAAGCGGAGATACTGAAACGTTGATGCAATTATCCGATTCCGAAATCGCCGGAGATTGGAGCTTGTCGATCAGCGACCAGGCGAAGTGGGACAAGGGCACACTGAACCGGTGGAGCATTACAATCGATGTTATTCCAGGCGCAAGAGTGATCAGTGAAAAAAGAACGCCTTCATTAGAAATCCCCGACAAAGATCCTGGCGGTGTCTCGGATATTATTCATGTGCCGCATACCGGCATCATCCGATCTTTAGATATTAGCGTTGATATCACTCACACTTACATTGGCGACTTGCGGGTGGAGTTAGTTGGACCGAATGGCGTTCAGGCTATTTTGCATAATCAGACCGGCGGCACTACCAATAATCTTGAGACAAACTGGTTATCAAACGATACCGATGTTTTGTCTAGTTTTGTCGGCAAAGGTGTTCGGGGGGATTGGATCCTTCGTGTTTCTGATCATGTTGGCCAGGACGTTGGCAC
>CAZOBX010000411.1:0-3688 GCA_964578045.1 uncultured Kangiella sp.
ATGCATACCTCGCCAAGAGCGGCGGCAAGTACGCCAAAAACGTTGATAACCCCATCAATTACGGATTTATCATGGTTATTGCCATGTTCGCCGGAGGTTTCTTGTCCTCAGCTATGCAAAAAAATAAACTTTCAAAAGAAGAAAAAGCAGCACCTGAAGTATTTCGAGGCACCGGAAAAAGTAATCGTTATATCTACGCGTTTATCGGCGGCTGTTTAACACTATTTGGCGCCAGATTAGCAGGCGGTTGTACCAGTGGTCATATGATGAGTGGCATGATGCAAACCTCGGTAAGTGGTTATTTGTTCGCTTTCGGTGCTTTTGCAGCAGGGATCCCTATCGCCATTTTCTTTTATCGTCAGAAAAAAGGAGCAGCATAACATGACTATTGTATTAGCGATTATTGTTGGCTTAGCATTTGGTTTTGTCTTACATCGCGTTGGTGCGGGAAATCCACAGCATATTATCAATATGTTAAGGCTTCAGGATCTGCATCTTGCCAAAGTCATTCTCTTTGGGATCGGGTCTAGTAGCCTGGTATTGTTCATCCTTTTAGCAATCGGATTAATCGATCAATCTCACATTAGCATCAAAGCGGCCTATTCTGGCGTGGTTATTGGCGGCCTTATTTTTGGTGCTGGTTTTGCAGTTGGTGGCTATTGCCCGGGAACTTGCTTGGTAGGTGTTGGCAGCGGCCGAAAAGATGCGATTTATTTTGTGCTAGGCGGACTCTTTGGCGCTGGTATATTTACCTTGATTTATGGCTGGATGGCGTCAACTTTCCCATCATTATTTGATTCGATTGCCGGTGGCAAAACAACCTTAGCCGATACCGGTATAGATAAGTACCAGGGGTTATTTGAAAGTGTTCCATCCCTGCTTATAGCCGGTTCGATAGCGATCTTGTTTATGATTGGCGCCTGGAAGCTACCTAAAAAGTTTAACCTTTAGCTGTTAGAATTCAAAAAAGAAAAACACGTTGGTCGTTTTTATTAACGTGTTTTTGGAGGCTATAGCAATATCCTACAAAGATCTAAAAGTACTTTACCCTTTTAGTTTTGCTGTGAGAATTGTTTAATGGACAACTTTGTTGTAAAATACACGACAATGATAGACATTTGGCAATAGTCCTAATGTCATCGTTTTTAGCCACACTCCGAGCAATAGTTAACTAAGTCTTGATTAATTCATTGATAAGTTTCTATCGCCGTAGTTGAGCTGCTAATTATCAATATCGATATAGCGGTTGATAACTACCAGGGTTAAGCGAGAAATTGCTTTGCCTCCCGTATTTGGAAAGGAGCTTGATTTATCTTGCAAACAACCACTGAAAATTTGGTTGCTCATTCTCTGTTTGAGCAAAATCTAACCGACAACTATGGTCGGCAGTTCCCCTATTTACGTCTTTCTTTAACCGATGTCTGTAATTTCTCCTGCGACTATTGTTTACCCGATGGTTATCATTGTGAATCTAAAAAACAATTTTTATCACTGGATGAAATCTCAAATATTGCCAGTGCATTTAGCGAACTCGGGACCCACAAAATTCGCCTAACCGGCGGTGAGCCGACCTTGAGAAAAGACTTTATTCAATGCTTGAAAATTATCAGCAGCACGCCGGGCATCAAGCAAGTTGCCATGACTACCAATGGATATAAATTGGCTCAGAACATACAAACCTGGGTAGACAGCGGTTTGACTCATCTTAACGTTAGCGTTGACACCTTGGACGCCAAACTGTTTAAGAGTTTAACCGGGCACAATCGACTCAAAGCAATTCTGCAAGGAATCGATAAAGCACTTACGCTTCCCTTAAAGAGAGTCAAACTGAATGCGGTTCTGTTAAAGGATGTGAACAGTCAGCAGTTTGATGATTATGCCGACATGCTTAAAGACCGAAAGCTTAGCATTCGTTTTATAGAGTTAATGCAAACCGGCGACAATCTGGACTACTTTAACAAATACCATGTGAGTGCGCAGATATTAAAAAACTACCTATTTGCCAACGGCTGGACCGAAAAATTAAAAGAAAACGCAAGCGGTCCGGCAATCGAATTTGTTCATCCCGATTACCAGGGAAGTTTTGGCGTCATCGCCCCCTACTCCAAAGATTTTTGTGATTCATGCAATCGATTAAGAATGTCATCAACCGGTGAATTTCACTTGTGTTTATTTGGTGAAAAAGGATACAGCGTGCGGAATTTACTCGAACATTCAGAAGATAAAGAACAGCTAAAGCTAAAACTTCGTCAAATCTTGACGCTTAAACGCAAGCAACATTTTTTGCATGATAATGATACCGGTGTTACCCCAAATTTATCCTCAATTGGTGGTTAATACTGACAGCTAGCTATAATAAAATTATGAATGACAATAACAAAAATCCTTACACCCAAAATTATATGCTTGAGTATCATTCGGCGCTCAAATTGATTAGTCAACATAGTATCCTGCTAAAAACTGAAACTGTCCCACTCGAAAAATCACAAGGCCGAATCCTAGCAGAGGATGTTTTCTCACCTGAAACTGTTCCGCCTTTTGCTAACACAGCGATGGATGGATACGCGGTCAATGCAGATGAGCTGAAAGACGCATCAAAGGAATCCCCCGTACGCCTTAAAATCATCGGTTTATCCGCTGCCGGCGATCCACCAGCCACCCCACAAACAAGCAAAAATGCCGCGTGGAAAATAATGACAGGAGCCGCAGTTCCGAACGGATTTGACGCCATTATTCCGGTAGAAAACACATCCAAAGTAGACAATGAAGTTGATTGCTTTATTTCACCTATCACAGGTGCTCATATTCGCTGCAGCGGTGAAGACTTCACTGAGGGGCAGTTAATTCTTGCTAAAAACACTCAGATAAATGCCAATCGTATAATGGCTTTATCGTCCTTGGGAATAGCCCAACCCAAAGTCTATAAACAGCCTGTTATTGCGGTTTTTTCGACCGGAAAAGAACTGGTCGACGATCCCTCGCAAGCATTACAGCCCGGCCAAATTAGAAACTCGAACATGCCTTATATTTTGTCCTATTTGGAAAACCTTCCGGTACGGGTCGTCAATGCCGGGACCAACTTTGATGAAGTCGATAAATACAAAGCCGCTCTGCAAATTGAATTAGATAAAGGCGCTGATATCATCATCAGCACGGGCGCAGTTTCCATGGGGGATTTCGATTTTATTCCGCAAACCGTTCTCGCTATGGGCGGTAAGATTATTTTTCACAAAGCCAAAATAAAACCAGGAAAACCCGTATTATTCGCCCGCTTTACAAACGGTACTTATTATTTCGGATTGCCAGGCAATCCAATTTCCGCGACCATTGGGTTACGTTTTTTTGTCACTCATTTGATTCGCAAGATGCTTGATTTTCCTAGCGAAGCGCCACAAAAGACAATTCTTAACAATGAATTCAACAAAAAACCGGGCTTTCGGTTTATATTAAAAGCCAACAGTCAAATCAAAGACAATGCTCAACAGAAGGCTACTATTTTAGAGGGACAAGAATCATTTAAGATACACCCACTAATAGACGCCAATGGTTGGATTGTACTTGATGAAAAAAGTAATCAGCTGCAAACCGGTTCCATGGTTGATTTTTACCCCTCTTTACCGCCTTTTTATTAGATCGTACTTTTCAGAAAATGTATATTCGAATACAAAATAACAGCATTCGATATCGT
>CAZOBX010000412.1:0-3662 GCA_964578045.1 uncultured Kangiella sp.
CATTTATCTTGGTGGGCTGAATAGTTCGAGAAGCGGACGTTGTCTTTGCCCCGTTTCCTAGATATCGCACATCAGGTGCAATATGTCCGTAGCGAAAAACTCAATACATTGAAAAATAATGATTTAATTTGCTTTCGTTTACTAATTGTCCCAATAATATTTTTAGACATATTGCACCCAAGGTTCATTTTTCAGATGAACTCAAATAACCCATCAATTAACTCATTGATATTTATAGTAAAATAAAGTACTTTACTTGGGCATCAAGAAATACCGCGCAAAGTGCATATTACACCTCTGTGGCGGTACTAAACTGTTATGCATATAAATAAATTGAAACAATTGGGGCCAAACAAGAATCAGATTTTCGGGTGCACTAAAAATTCTAATCTGATCCGAATTTTTTAAAATCATATTGGATAACGGAATGAAAATATTACACTTAACAACTCTCATCTTACTAACGACCTTATTCACCATTAGCTGTGCTGGAACAAGAAGCGTCACGAATACTCCATTCAAAAAACTTAATCCCACGACGGAAAAAGCAATCGTCTATCACTACCGAACCGCTAGAATGCTAGGTAACGCTATACCACTAAATATTTATCGTAATGAACTCGCGGTCGCCTATGTTCGTCACACTGGCTGGTATGCAAACTATGCTCCACCTGGCCTCACTACCTACACCATCGGTTACTTCAGCACACCGATTAAGATCAATCTCGAAGCGGGCAAAGTATATTTCATTGATTGGTCCAACTCTTGGTCGGCCGATACCAAAATAACACCCGCACTTATTCAAAATGAAAACGTCGCCTATCCTCACCTAACAAAGCTAAATAAATTCGAAGCACTCGGCTTCAAAACACCCAAAGAAGTTATCGAAGCTTCAGGCACCTACCCCATGAGAGTCTTGCGCAGAGCCTCAAGACCCCAGGGCATCGATAGCGAATGGACAGCCGAATACTATTACACCGCCTCTGAGGATTATTACGATGGGAAACCGCGAACAAACGATAAATAAAACACAACCAAAATTAAAATCAGCGCATAAAAAGGCATTGCACCGGATTCCGTAAGCTGTCTCGTTTTTTGCAAAAGAGCGCAAAAAATCGCACCAACTTACTCCACCGGTGAATGTGGCGTTAGGTTTTCTGAGCAGACGCCAATAATCTCGTATACTTTATACTGACCAAAGATTGAAAGAATTATGGATAAGCGTTATTTAAATAAGCTGAGTAAAGATAATTTGGCCATAATCCAAGAGTTGGAAAATCATACTCAGCTTGAAATCGAGATGGTCGTAGATAAATCTAGATCTTGCTCAGCTTGCGAGTTTGATTTGGATTCACTAAAAATTATTATCCCTGGAACTGAGGCAATTTCGGAAGTTTCATTATGGCATGAATTAACACACCTTAAACGATTTTGCAGTTTAGATATCCCGTCACTAGTAGAATGCCCCGGTATGTATACAGCTTCATTACAAACTTCAAAGGAACTTACGGCCTTTGATAATGAAATGGAGCACCTAAATATAGTCCCCGAGGAAATTAATCGATTTGAGAACCGTCAGGAATACTGGGAGTCGAGATACGAGCGTGCAATAGCGGTGAATAATTTGTCCCGAGAAAAGGCCTTGCGCCATTGGCTATTTCTTCACATTGTGTTACCGAAAAGCAGGTTAATTTCTGAAGTAGACGTCCTGATTAACAGAATGCAAATCAGTGATTATGCCGAAAAGCTAATCAGAGAAATCATACCTCTCCTAAATAATAAGGAAGAAATGGTACGAGCTTATTTCTCTCAAACAAAGAGTTCCATGAACTCCCTTTGTTTTGAGTATAAGGATTATGCAACAAGAACAAAACGACATACGCTACTTGATGTTAGTATGTCAAAATAGACCTAACCAGGAAATATTAGCGACGTTATGACGATACCAAATTATGACTGAACCTATAGATAACAACCAAGATACCTGTGCGGGACTGCCAATCGCAGCGGCAATGCATCCGTTTTCGGTTGATTTTTTGGCTGGCTGTAAGAAGTTTTCTGAATTGGCTAGTACAACCGAAGATACCCAAGAGGTTTTAATCTTTAGTGCGTCATGCATCGTAAATGCCGCCTGTTATTTGGAAGCCAAGCTTAACGAGGAAGTGGCAATCGCTCGCCTATGCTTTGATGAGGGTTCAGTGGAGCGCGAAACCTGGGATTCGATTAAAAAGGACGAACGGCGTTTGTCTGTGTCTAAAAAATGGAACCGCATTTCTGCATTCACTGGAGGCACCCAGTGGGACTCGGGTAAAGAGCCATTTCAAGCCTTCGAGACTATTTCATCTCTAAGAAATGAGCTTGTTCATTTCAAAGGAGAGCTTCTCGGGAGGGATGAAGCCCCTTCGAATAAGATTTCTGCTCTGATGGAACGGCTTGGAATTCGAAGTGAAGCTTCGTGGATAGAGGATGATTGTTCAAGCTGGGTTACGGATCTTCTCTCGGAGAAATCCCTTGTCGATTGGGTGGCAGAGAGAATGACATCATTTGACGATCAGTACTATGCACTAATGCAAGGCAGGTCATAACAAGCGGCAGCACTGTGACCGCTTTTCCGCCGCTTCGCGGCTCCAAACCGGCACGTGTGCCGAGCGATACTCTAAGAGAAATATTACGATGGAAATAAGAAACGTGTCTGAGTTTTTGGACGCCTTAAATTCAGAAGATAGTACTTTTTATCGAGGCCAGGCAGACTATTCATGGGGGCTTGAGCCTTCGATATCAAGAATTAATAATCCCCATCATTGCTATAATATGATGCTTTCTGATTGGCAGGGTGTTGAAGATTATTTAATACGAGAATTTAAGAATTTTTCAGTCCCATATCTTAACTCCGAACCAAAAAAATGAATTTGACTGGCTAATACATGCCCAGCATCATGGGTTACCAACGAGATTACTTGACCTAACCACTAACCCTCTCAAGGCCTTATTCTTTGCAATAGAAGATAGAAATTACAGGTCCTTAGATGGTTCAGTATACATGATGGCTCCTAAGAGTATTTCTCCTGACACTGACAATATTCATTTTGGTAAAACAATTCAGTTCTTATATTCCGCACACATTAATGAAAGAATCGCTGCACAAGAAGGAGCTTTCTTATTATATCCGTTAGATGAAAGTGGTTTAGATAAGTTTGGTGAGCTAAAGGATTCTTATGTAAACAGTATTACTAAACTTAAAATACAATCTAAATATAAACCTGTTTTTGAGAACGAGTTAAATAAACTAGGTATAAATCATAGAACAATTTATCCGGGCCTAGATGGGATTTCAAAAACTTTGAAGGCTGGGTTTAAATGAGCATATAAAGCAGCTGCACCAGACTTCGCAAACTGTCGCGATTTTTGCAAAAAGCCACATAAAGCACGTGCCAGCTTGCTATTCAGGTGAGCTGGGCGATGAGTGGCCGCTATAAAGAGTTTTATCTCCACTATCAACAATTCGCGACTGTCGGCTTCTGGCACTTTTGAGACGTGTTCTGTCAGATGATATTTGAACCAGTAATTCCAAATTATCAGATCTAGTTTGAGCCACTACACTTAAGCTTGTTAACACCGAGCGACTTTGTCGTACCTTAATTACCAAGCGATTTTGTCGCAAT
>CAZOBX010000413.1:0-901 GCA_964578045.1 uncultured Kangiella sp.
AACGAATCTAATCAATTCAAAAACGGATCAGTTTGTTAGTTTTCTTATACAAGGTAAAAATTCTGCTCAAAAAACAGCAGATGTGGGTGGGGTTATTACTCACCATTTAGACATCATCAACGGCGTCGCTGCTAATTTAGACAAAAAACAAATCGAAATTCTACGTCAGCAAGGTCTGACTTTGACAGCCAATCGTACCGTGAAATCTACCGGGCATGCCTGGGGTAAGCGACTCAAATATTCACCCGCCTCTGCCTCTCAAATGATCAATGCAGACATTTTACATGATTACCAGATTTTTGGTGACGGCGTGACTATTGTAGTACTCGATACGGGGTTCAAATCTTTTTACGGAATAGAACGTGACCCCTATGGACGGGACAAAGCTTATGGCACTTATGATGCAATACTCGATGGTATTCCGGTAATTAATTTGGATGGTAGTGGGCATGGCTCGCACGTAACTAGTGTCGCCGTAAACAGTGAACGGGATTCTACCGGTCGATATTATGGCATAGCGCCTGCAGCACGATTAATCAGTGTTAAAGCATTTGAAGAGACTGGTGAAGGCGAATATGCCGATGTAATTCGTGGGATTGAATGGGTGATTACCTATAAAAATACTTATAACATTAGAGTACTAAATTTATCGTTTAGCTCAGAGCCTCGTTCACTTTATTGGCAAGATCCATTAAACCAAGCGGTAATGAAAGCCTGGCAGGCAGGAATAGTGGTGGTGACTTCGGCGGGCAATCTAGGGAATTCTCCTATGGGTATTGGTGTGCCAGGTAATGTTCCTTATGTGATTACGGTAGGGGCGACAACTGATAACTACACGCCCGATGATTTTTCTGATGATAGATTAGCGACTTTTTCTTCAAGCGGTCCAACCTATGAACGT
>CAZOBX010000413.1:911-3659 GCA_964578045.1 uncultured Kangiella sp.
TCGAGGAGGTGGCGCCGGGCGGTCATTTGATGGGCATGATGGGTCTTAATACCGATTTGGCAATAACTCATCCTGATGATCATGATGGCGGATACTATTTCCAGATGTCAGGCACTTCTCAATCAGCAGCTGTTGTGAGCGGCATGGTCGCATTAATGCTAGGCTATAATCCTGGCCTGACTCCAGACGATGTTAAATGTCGTTTGATGGCAACTGCACATCCATTTACTGATGATGCGCTCTGGACGAACACACCTTTTGAGCAAGGTAAAGGGCAAGTAGATGCCTTCGAAGCGATTATCAGTACGGAATCGGGCTGTGCTAATCGAGGTTTGGATATAAATAAGGATCTTAATAACGAACAGCACTATGCTGGCCAAACCATGATCAATGAAAATGGTGAATATTATATTCGCGATCATGAAGCACTGATTTGGCACAGCAGCAGCGATCAAACCAATAGTCTCTTGGAGGATGATGCCAGACTCATGGATGACGCTTCGGTTTGGGATGACGCTTCGGTTTGGGATGACGCTTCGGTTTGGGATGACGCTTCGGTTTGGGATGACTCGATTAAAACAGCTATATCAATCAATGTTTGGGTAGACCAAGAGTAGTTGAAATTCAAACAATAGAAAAATAGCAGTAATTTAAAAGCCGTGAAAAAACACGGCTTTTTTGTCAATATAATGATTGGAATCAGGTAATGAAATTTATCAAAAGAACACTATTGATAGTCTTTTTTTTCTCCAACATTTCAAATATTTCCCCGGTTTATTCTAATGCTCTCAGTTATTTAGAATTCCAGCATATTTCCACTAACAAAGGTCTCTCCCAAAAAACCGCACAAAGTATTTTCCAAGACAGTCATGGTTTTATCTGGATCGGTACTCAAGAAGGATTAAATAGGTATGATGGCCAAGAAATGGTCAGGTTTAGGAACTTACCAGGAGATAATAACAGTCTGTCTAGTAATATAATTAGAGATATCTTAGAAGACAATCAACAAAACATATGGGTCGCAACAAGTGGCGGACTGAATGTGTTTGACTCAGCATCAAAAACCTTTTTTCGGGTTGTTATCAGCGATGAGAGAGAACAGCCTGTATTAAGAATATATAGCTTATTTAATGATGGCGATGACAAAATATTGATCGGTACAGACGGCAATGGTGTCTATGCAGTTGATACAAGGCCTGATAATAATTATCAGGTAACATTTGTAAAACAACTAGACCCCCTTAAACAAGCGGATGTGCGAGTAATATTTAAGGATTCCAGAGGACGTTTATGGTTCGGAACTGATGGTCAAGGCGTTTGGTTAGTTAATAGAAAAGGTGTAATTACCAACAATTTTATATCTGACAAAACTAATATAAATTCAATTTCTCATAATCGAATTCGAGCTATTATGGAAGATTCGAAAGGTCAAATTTGGATAGGCACTCGAGGTGGTGGCCTTAACAAATATAACGAATTAGACAAAACCTTTACTGGTTATAAACATGATTCATCTGATATTACATCGCTGAGTAATGACCGGGTTTATAAAATAATAGAGGATAAGAATCGAACATTATGGATTGCAACTGATAGTGGGGTTAATCTATTTCGCCCTTCTTCAAATGATTTCTTAAGAGTTCAGAATCAGACCTCACAACCATCAGGACTTAGTCATAATAGAGTTTTAACAATGCTTGAAGACAGAGGCGGTCTTATTTGGTTAGGAACGTTATCGGGTCTAAATATCTGGAATCCTGTCACAGCCAAATTTGTTCATTATCGAAACATCAGCGAAGACAGTAATAGTCTCTCAAACAATACTGTATATGGAATTGAAGAATCGAAATTTGGCGATATCTACGTAGCAACATTTGGTGGCGGTTTAAATCTTTTAAAAGGCGCCAGTGGTGAATGGTCAGACATTTCATATGAAAATAACGGCAATCCTCTATTCTCAGATATGAGACTTATGACATTAATAATGGATAACAAAGACAGGCTTTGGATAGGCTCTTTCTCTAAAGGTGTTTATGTATTATCAAAAGATCATCAACTATTGCAACATTTTGAAAATGACAAGAATGATTCTAAAAGTCTTTCAGCTAACGGCATAACCGATGTGTTGCAAGACAGCGACGATGAAATTTGGATTGCGACCTATAAAGCAGGACTAAATCGTTTGAACAGAGACGGTAAAACTTTCATACGTTATCGTAAAGATAAAAATAATCGAAATACATTAATTAGTGAAAGTGTTCTTCAGATTTTAGAAGATGATGAAGGATATATTTGGTTGGCGACGGACGGCGGAGGATTGTCAAGGCTAGATAAAAACACTGGAAACTTTATTAATTTTACCCATCAGCCAGATAATCCTGTTTCTCTAACCGGTGACGCGACTTCCTCAATTTACCAAGATAGCCGAGGGAGATTCTGGATTGGGACTCAGGGACGAGGATTAAATCGTTGGGAGCCAGAAGATAGACGACAAGCAAAAAACAAATTCAAACATTACACTATGAAAAATGGATTACCGAGTAGTACTATAAACGGAGTGCTTGAAGATGAGGAAGGATTTATCTGGATAAGTACGAACAAAGGAGTTAGCCGCCTTGACCCAGAAAACGATCAATTCAAGCATTACAATCTGGCTTTGGAAATTCAAAATAACGAATTAAATCAAAATTCAATGCTAAAAGCAGAAAACGGTCGACTTTATTTTGGTGGCCTCAATGGAATTAATGC
>CAZOBX010000414.1:0-3646 GCA_964578045.1 uncultured Kangiella sp.
AACGACATTGAGGGGAAGGATTGAAGAGTTGGGTATTACCGAAGCTGTGACTCAACGACAGGGTGCTAGTCGGATTCGTATCGAATTGCCTGGCGTAAAAGATCCTGCTGAGGCTAGACGCATAATTGGTGCAACTGCATCGCTTGATTTTTACCAACTGCAAGCTGGCGGTGGCAAGGCCTTTGAAACCAAAAGTGGAGAGAGAGTATCGGTTAATCCGATGGCGATATTTTCAGGCAAGCATATTAAAAATGCTCAGACAGGCCGTGATGAAATAGGGAGGCCACTAGTCAACCTGACGTTAGATTCCCCAGGTGGAGACAAAATGCTTAAATTTTCTTCACAAAATATCGGTAAGCCGATGGTGACTGTTTTTTCTGAGTATTATCAAAATGCCCAGGGTGAAACCCAGAAAAAGAGTAAAGTAATCAGCATTGCTACTATCCAATCTCAGTTAGGTTCACGGTTTAGTATTACTAATCTTCCTAGCGCTAAGGAAGCGCAACAGCTCGCTTTACTTCTTCGTGCTGGATCATTAGATGCGCCGATTACAATTGCTAAAGAACAAACTATTAATGCGACGCTAGGGGAGTCCAATATAAAGAATGGGATTGCCGCACTGATGTTAGGTATTGGTCTGACTTTCGCTTTTATGGCTTTGTGGTATCGACGTCTGGGTCTAATCGCCAACTGCGCTTTATTCCTTAACCTGGTTTGCTTACTAGGTTTAATGTCGTTGCTACCAGGAGCGGTACTGACCTTGCCTGGAATCGCAGGGTTGGTACTAACAGTCGGTATGGCGGTTGATACCAATGTATTGATTTTCGAACGAATAAAGGAGGAGAAAAAAAAGGGACGAAGTTTGCCACTTGCCGTTGAACACGGTTACAAGAACGCCTTTGCAACCATATTTGATGCGAACATCACCACACTGATTACCGCACTTATTTTGTATTCAATTGGTTATGGTCCTGTGAAAGGTTTTGCAGTCACACTAGGGTTGGGAATCTTAACCAGCATGTTCACTGGCGTCTTTATCTCTAGAGCACTGACAAACGTGTTCTATGCCAATACATCGACCAAATCTAAGCCGATAGGAGCAGCCTCATGAATTCCATATCTAAAAACCTAAAACTTAACAACTTAACTCGAATTCGTTTTATTGGACTCTACTTATCTATTACAGTGATTGTTGTTTCCTTATCTGGAGTGTTTGCTAAAGGATTAAATATGGGAATCGATTTTACCGGAGGATTCATTACCGAATTTTCGACAAGTGAACCGGTCAGTCAAAATGACATGCAGGAAATCTTGGGAGACAAGATACAAGGAAATTTCATTCTTACTTCTGCTGATAAAGAAACAAATTGGATGGTGCGTCAACCAGATACTATTGATGGCAATACGAGCAAGTCATGGATTAAAGAGCTTAAAGATGAGGCATCTTTTCAAGAAAATGCCATTCAAATTGAGGCATTGGATTCTGATTTTATCGGTACACAAATTGGTAAAGAGTTAATCAACCAAGGCGGACTCGCCATGTTGACTGCTTTGATAATTATTATGTTGTATCTTTCTGCCCGTTTTGAATGGCGTTTTGCTTTGGGCGCGATTCTCGCCTTATTCCACGATGTTGTTGCCGTAATAGGGATATTTGCCTGGACTCAGTTGGAGTTTAATCTAACGGTACTAGCGAGCTTGTTAGCAATTATCGGATATTCATTAAATGACTCTATTATCGTTGCAGACCGGATTCGAGAACTGATGAGACAAAATAAAGACAGCACCCTAAGTAACCTTGTAAACGCAGCCATAAGTTCAACTCTAACCCGTACTTTGATTACATCTGGCACCACACTAGCGACGATGGGCTCGCTATGGTGGTTAGCCGGTGCTCCGTTAGAGGGATTCTCCGTTGCATTATTTGCCGGTATTTTGCTTGGGACTTTCTCTTCGATATTTATTTCGGCGACCTTTCCTGAGCTTGTAGGATTGGACGTTGAGTACTACAAGGTGAAGAAAGAACAAAATGAGAGTTCTTTAAAAAATGCCGGTAACAACCATTGGTGATCGTCAGGTCATAAAGAGATGTTTTACGATTTATTAGCCTCAACTCGATGTATGGACTCCATTGGTTTAGTGACTACCATCTTTCTTTGGTGAAGTGGCGGAGCCCATACATCGAGTTGAGGTTAATTAGAACCATCTTTAACGGCCAAAGCCATAATGCGATCGGTTAGTTCTTCCAGCGATAATTTACCGTCACTCTTATACCAATGGGAGGTCCAGGCAATAGCACCATGCAGTAATTGACGTAAATACTCAGGTTCCACAGCAATCAAACCATTAGTCTCCGCCTGGCACAAGGTGTCCTGCCAAAGAGCAAAATAATCCGTTCTTCCCTGCATGATTTGTTGCTGACAGGCGTTTGACAATGCTCTCCATTCGTAGACCAGTACGGCTGTCGCATCGGCTTTTTCGCCATGAATGAAGCATAATTCATTTGCAATCAATACTCTGACTTTGTCACCGATTGTTTTCGCTTCCTCCAGGGCCGTTTTTAACACTTCATCCATGGCTTTAACCACTTCACTCATAATACCAAACAGAATTTCATCTTTATTATTGAAGTGATGAAAAATGCTTCCGGAAAGAATACCTACTTCTGCAGCCAAATCACGAACGGTGGTGCGATTATAACCTTTTTCACGAAATAACCTGGCTGCTGCAACCAGAATACGACCACGAGGGCTAGCCGGATCTGATATACGCCCATCTGCAATCATCTGTCTTAAAACAGCTTCAATCTGCACTTATTACCCCTCTTATTATCAGACTTATTACATAACCTGAGATTATATAATAAGCACATTGTATATTACTGAAGTGCCGTTTTATATCTTGTCTACAGCCCCAGTTGTTTGGCTATAATTTCATTCATGATTTCTCGCGTTCCACCACCAATGGACAGTATTCTGTTATCCCGATACAAACGTTCTACCAAGGTTCCACGCATATACCCCATACCACCAAAAATCTGTACTGCATCATAGGTGATCTTATCGCTGGCATCGGTTGCAATATTTTTTGCCATTGAGATTTCTTTGAAAATCTTTTCACCGGCTTCAATCTTTGCCGCGCAGCGATAAGTAAATTCCCGACTGGCTTCCAAAAGCGTTGCCATATCAGCCAGTTTATGTCGAATCACCTGAAATCCTGCTAGTGCTTTTCCAAAAGCTTGCCGTTCTTTTACGTATTCAAGACAGGCGTTTAAAGCTAACTCTGAAGTCATGTTTGCCATAAGTGCCAGGTTAAGACGCTCGGACTGGAAGTTTCCAGTAATCACTTTAAAGCCGCCATTTTCTTCACCGATTAAATTCTCGGCAGGCACCAGACAGTCATCAAAAAATAACTCTGCAGTATCTGATGGCCACCAACCCATTTTTTTGAGTGGCTTTCCGGTGGTAAATCCAGGGGTATTTTTTTCTATTAATAACAGACTGATGCCACCGAAACCAGGCGCTCCAGTTCTAACTGCAACGGTAAAATAGTCAGCACGAATGCCACTGGTGATAAATGTTTTACTGCCATTAACGCGATAAAAAGCTTTACCATCAACAATCTCTGCAACGGCGCTGGTTTTAAC
>CAZOBX010000415.1:0-3608 GCA_964578045.1 uncultured Kangiella sp.
GCTTAACGAAGAAGATGGTTGTTTATAGCCTCGCCTAAGAGCGCCTACTTTTGGTGCCCTTCGGGTGCTCAGCCAGAAAACGTGCATCTTGAGGTGGAACACGGGTATATGAAAACCAAGATTTGACGATCGCAAAAATTATTATCATAATGCCCTCTCAGAAAAATTTCGCTCCTAAACCAAGAACTGCAAATTATGGTCAATTTTAAAATGGCTCAGCAAGCTCATCTCACTAACTCAGTCATCATGGTCCGTCCAGTCGATTTTGCTTTCAACGAACAAACAGGACTGGATAACGAGTTTCAACATCGCCCTCGCTTGGAGGAGCAAGCGGCCCTTAGCCAAATAGTCATCGCTGAATTTGAAGCCAGTGTCAACTGCTTACAAAAATCTGGGATTGAAGTATTAATTCTGGGAAAACAACATACCGATAAATTACTGCCAGATGCTATATTTCCCAACAATTGGTTTTCTACCCGTGCAAATGGTCAGATCATCATCTACCCGATGAAAACAGAAAATCGAAAAAATGAAGTTCAAATTCCGCAGTTAGTAGATTTAGTCGGCAATACCGGTTACCAGATCTTGGAGATTCTAGATTTACGCAAGCATTTTCCAGCTGAGCATGCCCTTGAAGGGACCGGATCGCTAATATTTCATCATCCTTCCAATCTTCTTTATGCCGCGATCTCTGAAAGATGCCAGCCACAAGCTTTAACGACCTTTGCTGAAGAATTGGACTACCGGCTGGTTAGTTTTGACACTTCAAGCGTCCAAGGCTCACCTATTTACCATACCAACGTTCTAATGTCTTGCGGCGAAGATTTTGTGGTAATCTGCGAGGCGGTTATTTCAACTAAGGATAGAGCTCGAGTTTTACAGGCGCTGTCTGATTGTATCAATGACATTATCGTTATCACTGAAGAGCAAATGAGCCTGAATTTTTGCGGTAATATTCTGCAGTTAAAAGACTCTAAGGATCAGCCTGTGATCGCTATGTCAAAATCTGCCTATCAAGGTTTCTCAGTGACTCAGCGAAAATTATTGGAAAAACATGGCAGTCTGGCTATCTGTGATATTCCAACAATTGAACATGTCGGAGGTGGTAGCACCCGCTGCATGCTGGCAGAGAACTTCTTATCCAGGACATTATTTTAGTTCAGAGATCAAAACTCCGTAGCCAAGCCTGCAGTTTTTACTTCTAAATCTTACTAAAACGCTACCTCCAAGACACTTCCAGCGGACCCGACCATCCTTAGTAGAGATTTCTGGCAGAAAAGGTTCTAGAACAATACTTTGATTTGCCAATGGCCAATCCCCGATGGAAAAAACCAGCGTCACAAACCTTTTCGATACCACCATGCTCAGCACTAACGGCTTACTATTAGACTGCGGACGGTTACCCGCTAGACTTAATTCTTTAGTAGAGTCCGTCATACTTTGATTTTTTCTGAATTGGGCTTCAAGTCCATCAGCATTTCTTGCGAACTCAACCATTGCTCGTTCAAACAACTGCAAAGAAGACAGTTCGGGATCGGAATAGATTGCGTAAACTATCCCTCCGCCAATGATGGCAGTTAAAAACAAAATAACAATGGAGTTTTTGATCATCGTTGTTGGATACCCCATCACAATGAGTTAAAAAATTCATCTCAGTAGTTCGATTATAGGACAATTCAATCAATCTAACCAAAATTTAAGAAATAATCGCAATTTACATCTAGACTTAAGAAAAAACCTCAATTTAATAAATATCTATGACGTTACCTATTTTACAGGGCTATAAGATAAATCAGCAGATCGCTGCCGGCGGGATGGCGAAAATTTATGACGCTCTGCAAATCTCCTTAAATCGGCCTGTCGCAATTAAATTCTTAAGTCGAACTTTGCTCGATCATCATGAAGCGATCTCTCTATTTGAGCGTGAATCTTTGATTATCGCTCAACTCAATCACCCCAATATCGTGCAAGTGATCGATAAAGGTATTTCTTCAGACTCACGCCCCTATTTTGTGATGGAAAAAATCAACGGGATCGATTTGTCCGAGCTTATTAGTGGGGCGGAATTACCATTTAGTAAAAAGCTGGACATTGCTATTCAAATTTGTAAGGGGCTGTCGTATGCCCATAAAAATGGGGTTATCCATCGGGATATAAAACCGGCAAATATTATTATTGATCAACACAGTAATGCCAAAATACTGGATTTTGGAATCGCCTTAAGCAACAGCGAACAACAAAAACGTCAGCAAAAAACCACAGTTGTAGGAACTCAAGGATACATCGCACCCGAGCAGGAAAATGACTATGCCCAGGCAACCATCGCTAGCGATATCTATTCGTTTGGTATGTTACTAAAAAATTTATTTGTACAAAATCTCGATAACCAACCTGATACTCCAGAAAAAATTAAAGAACTTCCAAAATCTCTGCAAAATATCATCAATCAATGTACTAATAAGGAGCCCCCAAAAAGGTATTCTTCTCTGTCCGAAGTTCGGGACATGCTACTCAGAGTTTCTCAGGGTAGCCATCTAACTAAAACAAAAATCAAAGAAGCGGAACAAGATACCCAAGATCTCAGCAATCAATTTGATTTGCTAGACGTGCTTTGCAAGACTTCGCAAAAACGGGTTTATCTTTTTCAGAAAAAAAGTAACCAGCAGCTAATCGTTATCAAACGTCAATTAGGAAATAGTAAAGGCTTAAAACAGGCCAGAATACTATCCAGTCTTAAACACCCTAATATCGTTCAAGTCCTGGCAGCGGCTAAAACTGGCGCTAACTTTATTCTTATCAGTGAATACCTTTCGGGTGGCAGTTTAGCCAATCAACTACTGCAAGATATGAAAGAACAGGATTTCTTAACCCAAGCCTGCCAGATATGCTCCGCCATCCACTTCGCTCATCAAAATAATATTCAACACAGTAATTTGTCACCGGAGAACATTCTTTTCGACAATAAACAAAACATCAAAATTGGTGATTTTGGCCAAACCCGTACCAATATAAAAGGACACGGTATACTCGACAAATATCATCCACCAGGAAATCAAGCATATAGTGAGCAGTATGATATTTATTGCATGGGAGCCATTTTTCACCATATGCTTTACGGCGTTCCTGCTGGAGAGCCCCAGCCAAAAAAACAACGTAAGCTTTCTTTTAGACTAGAAAAATTAGTTGATAATATGTTGGCGATCGACCCGATTAATAGACCGACAACCGCACAACAGGTACTAGTGGAACTACAGCGAATCGCTAGAAGTGGTAATACTAAAAATCGAAGTTCCAATATATCTAAAAATAATCAAGAAATAAGAAAAACAAAGACAAAAACGACAAAGGCAAAACGGCTGAAAAACAAGAATGATCATTCAAAGATACTTTCGATTGCATTAGGTCTGAGTATAATTTTTATTATTGCGCTGTTATTAAAAGATTTCTTGTAAACTTATACCCGTGCTACCTTAAAATGTAGATTCCAGTGTTCAACTAAAATGCTTGAACAAGGCACAACTCGAAGGCAATGGCTGGCACTTACCAAGAGTTGTAACGCGGTGCAGGCTTTTTAGCTGAGCACCCGAAGGGCAAGGCTATAAGCCACC
>CAZOBX010000416.1:0-3591 GCA_964578045.1 uncultured Kangiella sp.
AAGAAGAACTGCGTCTTCAAGTTGAACAAAGAACACTAGAACTCCAGCAATCTAATCAGAGCATCAAAACTTTGAGCGACATAGGCAACGATATCGGCTCAACTCTCGATTTAGAAAAAATTATGGATAGAGTCTACTTTCATCTCAAAAACTTGATTGATACGGGTGTATTTCTAGTAGGTTTTTATGATGAAAAACAACACAAAGTATTATTTAAATACATCGTAGAGAAAGGCAAAAGGTTTGAAGAGTTTTCTGTATCAATGGACGATAAACATCGTTTCGTAGTCTATTGCATTAAAAATCAGAAGCCGGTAATCATTAACGATTTTGATGTGGACAAATCTAAGTTCCTCGACGATTCAACCTATCTAGGACCAATGACTGGAGAAGAGACTGCGTCCATAATTTATTGGCCGTTAGTTGTAGGAGGAAAAACAATTGGAGCAATAAGCGTACAGAGTTTCACTCATTGCGCTTATAGTGAGCATGATCAACAAATAATTAAAACGCTTGCATCCACTATGGCAATCGCTCTTGACAATGCGAACACCTATCGAAAAGCGCAACAAACAGCAGAAACAAAAAGTGCGTTTTTAGCCAATATGAGTCACGAAATCCGGACGCCTATGCACGGCATTCTAGGTATGACTAAGCTTGTGGGTGAAACCAAATTAAATTTGGAACAAAAAGAATATATCAGGAACATCGGTGTTTCCGCGGATACTTTATTAAGAGTTATCAATGACATCTTGGATTTTTCAAAAATAGAAGCTGGAAAAATGCCTATTGAAGAAAGGCCCTTTGGATTAACTGAATTACTCAATAATGTATCGACTGTAGTAGATATTATCGCTGAGGCAAAGAACCTGGAAATTAACTATTTTATATCACCTGAAACAGCGGGTGACTTTATTGGCGATTCATCACGGATCAATCAGATACTGCTTAATCTTTGTTCTAATGCCGTCAAATTCACTAATAAAGGTAGGATTGATATTAGAGTTAAGACCGTTTCAAAAGGTCGAAAAAAATGTGCCTTAGAATTTTCTGTAACGGACCAAGGAATCGGCATTGCACCTGATGTCATTTCCAAATTATTTGAAAGCTTTAGTCAAGCGGATGCTTCTACAACAAGAAAATACGGAGGCACGGGCCTTGGACTTGCGATAAGTCGACTACTGGCCAGAGCGATGGGTGGCGACATCACGGTTAAGAGTAAACCGGGAGTTGGTAGCTGTTTTACCTTGGTAATTAGTTTGCCGATTTACAACACAGGTTCTAAGCAATACCCTGATCAATTGAAACTGCCAAGTTCATGCAATGTTATATTGTTCGACTCTAATCCAGATTCTCAAGATGAATTACAAAGCAAATTACTTTGCATAGGCGCTAATGCAACTATGGTGGCTCAACAAGATGAGCTAGTGAAAGTTCTTGTTGGCTCCCAGTCATCTTTCGATATTGCTCTGCTAGCATGGCAGGATAATGAAGTACACACTCAAAAGACAATAGCAATAATAGAGAAACATTCCGAACTATGTGTAAGTAATATTGTTATTTATAGCAATCGAAGAATAGCAACCTTGGTAAAACTCGCCGCAAGGTTAGGCATAGAAAGTTTTCTGCAAAGACCCATCAGTATTATTGAATTAAAGCAGTTCATAATCGGCCATGCGAATTGCTTTAGCAAACAAAAAGACCAAGGAGATACTCCTTTGAAGTCGATCAGAATACTTGTTGCCGAAGACAATAAAATAAATCAGCTGATAGCAAAAAAACTATTGACCAATAGAGGAGCCGAGGTTGAACTTGTAGAAAATGGAAGGCAAGCAATCGAAATAGTCGAAAACAATTATTTCGACATAGTTCTTATGGATATTCAGATGCCTGAAATTGATGGAACTGAAGCTACAAAAATCATACGCGAGAAATTCCCTGAATTGGATTTACCAATAATCGCTATGACTGCAAACGTGTTGGAAGATGATATCGAAAATTATAGTAATTTTGGCATTACAGATCACGTTAGCAAGCCGATTGATTCCCTTGAATTAATTGCTAAAGTACTAAGATATACCAATAAGAAATAGAATATTAAAACGCTATGCCCTTTGCCTTCTAATTTAATGCTAGAATTATCCTGAAGAGCTAAAAATAAATAAGGCCTAAAGTGTGCGTTTAACCCGTCAAAGCATCAATAACCCGGCAGCCGTTGCGATGATCGGTGTGATCATATTGCTACTCGGCTTAATTTCTATGCTTAAGATTCCGGCGCAACTGCTGCCGAACATCGAAAAACCGATTATCACCGTAATCAACAGTTGGCCCGGCGCATCCCCAACTGAAATTGAATCAGAAATATCTGTCCCGGTCGAAGAGGTGCTCATTGGAACGCCGGGTATGACCGACCTTGTATCCTGGAATATGGCCAACTTTGGTTTTATGCAAATGGAATTTGCCATCAATACCGATATGACCCGCGCCTTGATAGAAGTCATTAGTCGCCTCAATCGTTTGCGTCCGCTACCTGCTAATGCACAGAAACCACAAGTAATGATGGGGGAATGGGGGGACGCCAACGATACCCTGATTGAATATTTCATTCAGCAATTACCGGGAACCGAATCGCAAATGGCGGAAAATGGGAAATATATACGCGATAAGGTAGTGCCCGAGCTGCAAAGTTTATACGGGGTATCCAAGGTTGACTTTGATGACTTCCAGGGCGGCCTGGGTAACCAGTTACAAATTATATTTGACCCTTACCGCGCCGCTGAACTCGGCATTGATATAGCCAAAATCAGCCAACAAATCGGCCGTTCAACTGACATTTCCAGCGGATTTGTCGATGTTGGCCGGCGCCAATATATATTACGGTTTGAAGGACGCTATGACTTTGAACAATTATCCGGACTCATTCTCGACTGGCGAGACGGTAAGCCGATTAAGATGGGCGACATCGCCGAATTTAAAATTGGCCCCGGCAGAAAAGACGGGTTTATTTATCAAAATGGCAATAAAAGTTTTCGATTATCGGTAGGCAAAACCAACGAAGCCAATGTTTTGAAAGCGTTAGAAATCATCAAACATAAAATGGAGCAACTCAACGCCGGCGAGTTTGCAAAGCGAGGTTTAAAAGCACAGTTTTCATTTGACCCGAGTCGCTACATTAAACGCTCGATGAATTTGCTAGGCAGTAATTTGCTACTCGGGATCTTTTTATCTATCGGTATTTTATGGTTGTTTTTACGTCAGTGGCGGGCGACCTTTTTAATTGCATTGGCCATCCCGATATCTTTATTTGCCACTTTTATTGTTTTAAATTTAGCCGGACGTTCTCTCAATGTTATTTCACTGGCGGGACTGGCGTTTGCCACCGGCATGGTGTTAGACGCGGCAATAGTGGTATTAGAAAATATCATACGCCTGCGCGAGCGCGGCGAGCAGGCCAAAGATGCCAGCGATACGGGCACCACCCAGGTGTGGGGCGCGTTGCTGGCATCCACCGCCACCACCGTTGCGATATTTATTCCGATCATGTTTTTAGAAGATGCCGAAGGTCAGATGTTTGCCGACCTTGCATTAACC
>CAZOBX010000417.1:0-1085 GCA_964578045.1 uncultured Kangiella sp.
GAATTATTTAAGACTCTTTCTCAAAACGGGTGTTTAATTGGGCTGGCCTCTGCAAGTAAAAATGCGATCAATGTGGTGAAGAGGCTAGGTATTTTTGAAGATATCGATTACATTGCTGATTCAAATTTTATTTCTAAAAACAAGCCCCATCCCGAAATTTTCCTCAATGCAGCAAAAGGACTAAACCTTTCGGTTGATAAATGTGTAGGAATTGAAGACGCCAGGTCAGGAATTGCTGCAATTAATTCAGCTCATATGTTCTCGATCGGCATCGGAAAAACGGACTACCTAACTGAGGCCGCCTTAGTTTTTGACAGCATAAATGAATTATCTTTAGACATTATTCTTAAAAGATTTTGTTCTGATACTCGAATCACGAACAATTAGCTCCACATTCAAAATCTTAGACGTTGTGCGTTGATTGTTTATTTTTTTCAATATCGACTCAACCAGTAACTTGCCACCATTTTGTGTGTTTTGTCTGATGGTTGTTAGTGACGGCGTGCAAAAGGAAGAAACTGCGATATCATCAAATCCTACAATTGCAATTTGACTCAGGAGGTCTTTTTCTGCGAGGTATTTCATCGCGCCTAATGCGATCCCATCACTGACGGCAAAAATACCATCAATCACCTTATCAGAATTTTCAAAAAAATCTCGTATATGGTTATAGGCTGATTCTGAAGTAAAATCTGCCGCAATGCACAACGATTCGTCGATTGATAACTCTGCTTCTTCAATAGCCTTTCGATAGCCTTTCCAACGCATTTCTATCTCATTGTGGTGAATATCCCCTAAAAAAACTATATTTGTACAAGCTTGCTCTATCAAATGTTTTGTCGCAACATAGCCACCGTCAACATTGTCACTCCCGACCGTTAAATAACGTCCTTTCTTTGCAGGAACCCCCCACACTACAAACGGAGCTTTTTGCTTGAAGAGTCTTTCTATTCTTGGATCATGTTCACCCTGACCAATAATAATTAATCCATCGGCTCTTTTGGCCTCAATATAATAACTATGCCAATCACCAGCTCTTGAATTGTGAGTTGACAGTAATAAGTCGTAGTTGGATAGCGCCAATT
>CAZOBX010000417.1:1095-3590 GCA_964578045.1 uncultured Kangiella sp.
ATTCATCCGCAATTATTCCAAGAATATCAAGAAGAAAGGGATCAGAAATAGATTGTTTGGATTTAGGATCGAAAAGTACGATAACCGCGATAGTATGAGTTTTTTGTAAACGTAAACTTCTTGCCCTCGAATCGACTTCAAAATTAAACTCCTGAGCGATATTTATAATTTTTTCTTTGGTTTTATCATTGACCAGAGTACTGCCACTTAGAGCCCTAGACACGGTTGATTCAGAAACATTGGCTAAGCGAGCAATATCAGTCAAAGTTGTTTTTTGTTTAGTTATCATAGGATTATTGTCTCATACATTGTTTATCTTATTTGAATTCTTTAAAAGCGATAAGCGCAATGAAATTCAAAAGAATACTGGTAATCACGGATTTCATTCTAAACGATCATGGTGCTTTATTGCAAACGATTGTATTATTTGCAATCGATTGCAAAATATCGTTGCAATCGATTGCAAAAAAAGATATATTTGATGATGCATTCGAAACAAGCAACCATAAAATTCAACAAATAAGCTGCTTTCGGCCTATGCTAATTCAATATACAAAGGGGTTAAAAATATGACGAGTTATTTTAGAAAATCGATTTTGGCGACGCTTATCGCCGCTGCGTTATCTTCCAGTTTCATTGCCGCGGAAGAAAAACAGAATGAAGAGGAGGAATCCGATTCGTTCGCACAGACTGTAATCATTACAGGTGTTGCTTCAGGTAAAGCGATAAGAAAGGTCGATGCTACGTTTGCAGTAAGTAACTTCGACGCGGAGGATATGGTAAAAATAAATCCGGCTAGTACTGCTGATTTATTTAAGGCTGTACCGGGAGTATGGGCTGAGAGCTCAGGTGGTGTTTCAGGAGCAAACGTTTTTGTTCGTGGATTTCCCGGAGGTGGTGATGCCCCTTTCTTGACAGTTCAACTGCAAGGCGTTCCAATCTTTCCACCACCCACTTTGTCCTTCTTGGAAAACTCAACTTTGTTTCGTTTAGATGAAACCGTCAGTTTTATGGAAGCATTAAGGGGTGGGCCAAATCCGGTTGTTTCCAATGGCCAACCGGGATTAACCACCAACTTCTTACTTAAAGAGGGGGGTGAAGAAACCGAAGGTCTGATTAAGTACACCATTTCCGACTACGGGCTGCAACGCGTTGATACGTTAATCAGCGGTGAGATCGATGAAGATCTATATATTATGTTAGGGGGATATGTAAAGAGTTCGCCAGGTATTAGAGATGCGGAATTCAACGCCGAACAAGGGAGCCAATGGACGGTTAATATTACAAAAGAATTTGAATCAGGAAAATTAAATGTCTACACTCGTCAAACCAATGACCACGGAGTATGGTATTTACCTACACCTCTAAACGTACCAGGAGTAGATAACGGGTATACACAAATAGGCACCAATAACCGACAAGCAACTATTCAGTATGGACCAGACGGTACTGAAGAATCCTTTGATTTTGGTAATGGGCGAGGTTGGATTGGCGCAGTATCTGGTGGTAGCCTTAATCTCGTAATCGGAGACGATTGGAGCCTAGTTGACCGTTTTAACTTAACATCAGGTGATGCTGATACATACGGGCTGGTTCCAAATGGCGCGCCCGTTTTACTTTCAACTGTCGCGGACAATGGATCTGATGCAATAGGACGGGTAACAGGTAACACATACTCAGGTGACACTTTTGTTCAACAAATTGGTCGTTGGGTGGTAAAAAAACAAATTAAATCTTTTACTAATGATTTAGCGTTGACTAAAGAATTCGGAAACCACGAATTAACCTTTGGCTTATATAATTCCCATTTTTCGGCGAATGATTGGTGGGCCCTGGGTAATCAAGCGTACCATGTTGTTGAGTCGGGAGGAGAGTCATTAATTGGGATTGATTGTAATGATAATCAGGATAGTTGTGGTTGGAATTATGATATTAATTCGACAGGAGATGGAACTACTCGCGCCTTCTATGTATCTGGCAAAATCGAAGCAACCGATGAGCTAACTTTAGAGGCTGGTTTACGCCAGGAAAATCACACAATCGATTACACGGTTGATGAAGGTTTGGATGGTCAAATTACTAAGTCTGTTAAATATGATGAATCAGAATCAGCTTGGACACTAGGAGCGAATTACGCGCTGAACGATCACTCGGGTATTTTCGCTCGAATAAACGAAGGCTCAAAAATGCCATTTTTCGATGATTTTCGTGATAATTTTGATCGATTTTCTGACGGCGAAAGCTTAATCAAAGAAGTTACTCAGTTCGAATTAGGATATAAATTAGCAGAAGAAAATTTTAGTCTTTATGCGACGGTTTTTCTTAATGAAGTTAAAGGAGATACTTTTGTAAGACAACCAGGTGCACCAGCGGAAGTATTAACAAATGAAGCAAAAGCTAAATCGTCATTGCGAGCGCTCGACCCAGGGTCAATGGGGCGTCAGCGCCACACCAGGTAGCTTCGGTCGCTGGGCGAATCTGCGCCTGGAGCGCTA
>CAZOBX010000418.1:0-3548 GCA_964578045.1 uncultured Kangiella sp.
CAACTATACCCAATACCTTCAAATGGAACTCCCCGAAGCAACCGTTGCGTTTGACCTTTTTACTGACGCTCAAGGCGTCGAGAGAATATTATTGCTTGATTCAAAAAGGCTATCGATGCTTGACCTGGAGAAAAAAAGTATTAGCTTATTGGCTGAAACTCAGTCGTTGTATCTTGAAACAAAACCACAATTTATCGCCAAAAAAGAGTTGGTCAAAGATTTCAATGGCGACGGATTAGACGACATTATTATTTCAGATTTCAGTAATATCTATCTGTTTTTGCAACAAAAAGACGGTGAGTTTAATAAAACCTCTTTGCCGATTAAAGCTAATATCGATATGAATTTTGATCGAGTCGCCTTTTCTGAAGTGAGAATTTTTAATGTCGATAGCAATTTTGACCAGTTGATCGATATTATTGTACTCGAAGAGGGTCAGTTGCAAATATACCAACAGTTAAGGGATGGTGATTTTAGCCCGATCAAAAATCAGATCTCATTACCAATGCAAGTCAGCGCGCTACCCTGGTGGTCAGTAAAAGGGGCTGATGGCGAATCGGCGGATCAAAGTAATCTGGAGCATCGCATGTTGGAAAATATCGAAGACATCAACGGTGATGGCATTATCGATATTATGGTAAGACAAACTAAAAGCAGTGGCGTATTAGACAGACAAAACCAATATGAAATTCATTACGGAGCCAACCAGGAAGGGAGGCTCACCTTCAATCAGCAGCCGGATACACTCATCAGTGCTGAAGGGACACTTTCCGGCCTGGAATTGCTTGATATCAATGCTGATGGGCGTAAGGAAATTTTAGTGTCTTCATTTGATATCGGCATTTCTCAAATTATTGGTGCGTTGTTATCAGGAAGCATTGATCAAGATGTTTATGTATTTTCGTTAGATGAGAAGGATAAATATGAAGAAGAACCACTATTTACCGAAGAGGTTGATCTGAATTTTAGCCTTTCATCAGGCACCACCGGTCAACCGGTTATCTTAATGGCTGATTTTAACGGCGATGGTCTTAAAGAATTAGTCTTGTCCGCTAGCTCAAAGCGATTGGCGATTTATAAAGGTGAGAATAACGGTAAGCTCTTCAAGTCAAGAAGCAAACGACATAAACTTACTTTGCCACAAGATGGTTCGATGCTATCCGTGGCCGACCTCAACAATGACAATCGTCAGGAACTCATTGTTCGTTATGGTAAACAAGACGACGACAAACTGCGAAATAAAGTGGTTATTTTATCGGCTAAGTAAGCAATCGATGGGTTAAAATCTTAGTGCAGAAAGTCGATGCTTAGTTAACACCTAAAAGCGCATTAATCCATATCGGGAGGAATGAGCTAATTCAATAAAATAATTAGGTTATCACTCTTAAACCTAGATTAATCAGTTGAATCACGAAATTCTGCGCATCCCCTTGATGCACCTAGAAAATCTGTGAAAGCACTACTTATTACCAAGGATGGTATTTATGCATAAAATGCAGGAGCTATTTTCGGTCACCAATCAGGTGAATACGGCTTTCTCAAATTTCCTATGCACATCAAGGCAATACACATCTTTTTCGCGCTCAACTGATTATTCTAGGTTAAAGGCCTACCGGCAAAGGAATAGATTCTTGATTTTATCGGGCTGGAGTATTAGAGCAGCCTTCACCCGGTATTTTCCAGTTATTTTTTCTCTCAATTACCATTAATCATTGCTATACTTAATTTTCCTTACTAGTAAAATTTCTTCGTTTAATGGCAAATACTATCATTCGAGAAAAAATAAGTATCAGCAAACTTCAGATCGGTATGTATGTCTGCGAGCTAGACCGTCCATGGCTTGAGACCTCCTATCCGCTACAAGGTTTTTTTCTGGAAACAGAATCAGACATTGAAGCTCTCCTGCATTTTTGCAAATTCGTTTATATTGATGTTCGTCGTAGCGCAGAAAGCGAGCTAAGACAGATTAATGATAACTTGCAGCCAAAATTTTCGAAAAAAGATCAACAGCATATTTATCGGGTAAAATACCAAGATTGCGTCACCATGGAGCACGAGATTCCTCCGGCCAGTGCGCAATTTAAAGCAATGTCGATTAATATCGAAAACCTGATTAACAACTTAACCAAAGGCAAAAAACTCGACCTAAAAAAAATCAAAGAATCGACCAAACAGATGGTAGAGAGCGTCATTCGGAACCCTGATGCCATATTATGGCTAATGCGTTTAAAGCAGAGTGATGATTATATGTACAAACACTCATTAAGATGCTCAATTTTAGCGATTGCATTTGGCAGGCAATTAGGATTAGCCAAAAGGCAGTTAAATAATTTAGCGATTGGTGCTGCACTTATGGATATCGGCAAGTTGAAACTGCCAAAAACTCTAATTAATCGTCCAGGAAAGCTACTTGACGATGAATTCGAAATGATTCAAGACCATGTACGTTTGGGCCTGGAGATGATTAGTGCAAGCGGCCAAGATAGCAAAGAAATTATTGATATGGTGGCTACTCACCACGAAAGAATGAATGGCAAAGGTTACCCTAACGGATTGAAAGGACAGGATATCCCCCTTTTTGGTCGGATTGCAGCAATCGTCGATTGTTACGATGCGATATCATCCACTCGGGCATACGCTGCTGCATTATCGCCGGGAGAAGCGATCAAAAAGTTGTATGAATGGCGAAAAATAGACTTTCATCCGGCGCTGGTTGAAGTCTTTATTCAGGCCCTCGGCATTTATCCGGCTGGTTCTTTGGTGGAATTGTCAACAGGAGAAGTTGGCATGGTAATGTCTGAGTATCGGTCGAGACGACTGCATCCAAAAATTATGTTGATTCTGGACCAGAATAAATGTCTCAATAAGGAATTTCCAACCATTGATTTATATGAAGCAACTCAAACAGAAGACGGTAAAAAAATCAATATTCAACAAAGTTTGGAACCTGGTTCTTACGGAATTGATCCAAGTGAATTGTTTTTAGGGTAGTTCAGATTTTGAATTTAATTATTGAAAATAAGCAGCAAAGACAAAAATTATACGCCTATATAAAACCCTTTTTAGAGAAAGCACAAAGCAAACAGCAATACATGGCGTTGTTGTACCTCAAAATACGAGATCTTAGACAGCTGGAAATCAACATTGGCTACGATGCGCTAGAACTTATATCAAAAAAAATCCAGGCTAGAATATTGTACTGCGTTAAGTCTTTTGATTTAGTAGTGCCTATCGCGTTAGACACCTTTGTTATCATCATTCCAAAAGTGCTTAATCAAGGTCATATCTTGATGATCACTGAAAGATTATTGAGGGAGGTCCAGGCGCCTATTAAGACCTCTCAGGAGTCGGTCAATCTCACGCCTATTGTCGGAATTGCATCAACAGAAGCGGCTCGATATGATGAAAAAGAGCTTTACCTTAATGCTCTGATCGCATTTGAAAATGGTAATTCCAGTGGTTCTTCCAGCACGATTTATAGGCCAGAATTTAAGCAGGAAATGAAAGGCCAGGCCGATATCATTACGGAAGACCTACGGCTTTTGGAA
>CAZOBX010000419.1:0-3525 GCA_964578045.1 uncultured Kangiella sp.
GATTGCGGACGATGTGGGGTGTAAATTTGGATGATTTATTTGAAATATATATTCTATATATATTTAAAATGATATTATTATTTACATAATGACGCAAACGTGTGTATAATTAATAATTGCAAATAAAGGCAGTAGACAAAACAATAAAGGGGAGATAGAAAAGATGAAGAAAATTAAAATTCACTTTAATAAAAACAAGCTATCTGAATTTATCAATTTGGCATTAAAAGGTCTAGCGGTTACAGCCGTTAGTTTATCTTTTGCTCAAATCAGTTACTCGGCAGAAGAAAATACAGCGACAGTCGAAAATCAAGAACAGCTTGTTGAAGCCCAAAACGAAGAAGAAACAGAAGATAATACTCACGCCATAGTTGTTATAACGGGCATCCGCGGTAGTTTAAATCGTGCTCTAAATATAAAAAGACAGGCGATAGGCGTGGTTGACGGGATTGCCTCTGAAGATATTGCAGATTTTCCAGGCTTTAATATTACCGAAGAACTTGGGAGACTGCCAGGTGTCGCAATTACTCGTACTAACGGTGAAGGCAATCAGATAACGGTCCGTGGCCTTGCTGCTGAATTCACTCGTGTGACTATCAATGGCCAAACAGTCACCTCTGGGAACCAGGGTAGAGAGGTTGATTTTGATATTTATGCTTCTGAACTTTTTGGGTCGGCTACAATAACAAAAACAACCACTGCCTCACTGGTTGAAGGCGGGCTGGCGGCTACTGTTGACCTACGTACACCCAGGCCTCTGGACCTGGCCGAATTTGTTTTTACCGCTTCCGCAGAAGCGGCTTACGCAGAGCTATCAGAAAAAACCACCCCCCGCTTGTCGACGATGTTTAGTATGCAGTTTGATGAAGGGAAATATGGGGTGTTGTTATCTCTGGCCAAATCAAAAACCTATCTGCGAGCGGATGTTTCTCAGCCATGGCGATATGTTGATCGAGGAGCAGACGGTTTTCTATACGATTTTGATGACGACGGTATCATTGATCCTGATTTCGTCAATGTTGTAGAGGCAAGACTGCCACGCAATCAACTTGATATTCGAGATAGAGATCGTCTAGGTATCACCGCTACGTTTCAGTATCGACCGAATGACGATTTGACCTTTAGCTTCGATATTTTACACGCAGATCAAAGCGAAAAACGTAATCGCTATACTATGGACGGTAATTTACAAAAAAATCCAGAACCAAGAAACCGCGATGACTTTACCATTGTTAATGGTCAGATTATTGAAGGTGTTTGGTTGAATGTCAATCAACGAAGTGAAGAGTTGCTCAAATGGGTTGACGAAAAAACTACCTTGATGAATTTTGAAACTGACTGGTATCTTGAAAATGATTGGAAAGCATTTTTCAAACTATCTGATTCTGATTCTTTTAAGGATGTTGAAGAAGAAAGTTATTTAATTCAAGGTAATGGGACTTTTGGATATTCACTTTTTAGTAATAATAATTTTTTTACCTTCGGTCCAGCAATCGATGCGCTCGATCCCGCCAGTTTTACTTTAGCTCAAGCTAAAAGAAAACCGATCAAAGTCAATGATGAGGAAAGCTCATTTCGTTTCGACCTAACTAAGGACGTCATAGATTCAGAATACTTTACCGGCTTCAAAACGGGTGTATATGCTTCCCACCACGTTTCAGATGTTACCAAACGTGAAGCCGTTTTTTCACCAAGACTGTTTAATGGCCAAGTGGTTGTTCAGGGAACCGATCCAAGTGAAACCGCAATTCCAATTGGTCAATTTGCTGACATATTACCGGTTTCTGACTTATTTAGTGGCTTTGGTACAAATGTTAGTCAAGTCACCACCTCATGGATAATAGCCGACTTAAGCCGAATAAGAGATACCGCTTTTTTCGGCATTCCTTCTTTGCTTGAAATGGGACCTGGCGGCCAACTGGTTTTGATCGCTCCTCTGCAGGAGACTTCCAACTGGGAAATCACTGAAAATACATCCAGTGCTTATGTAGAGGCGGATTTCGAAATAAACGGTTTAGACATTAATACCGGTGTTCGTTTTGTAAGTACAAAACAAACATCCAAAGGTTTCGAACCAGGCCCATCAGGCGTGACACCTATTTCGGTTGACAATAACTATACCGATTTTTTACCGTCAGTTAGCTTGCGTTATAACCCGAGCGAAGACCTTGTTCTCCGGTTTGCTGCCAGTAAAAACATTACCCGCCCTACCATTAAGAATTTGTCGCCAGGTAGAAACTTAGCGCCTAATCAGCGGTTAGGTGATTCGGGTAACCCTGAGCTTGAACCCTTTCGCGTCAATTCCTATGATTTCTCCGCCGAATGGTATTTCGAGAGTGAAGCTTTACTGGCAGGAAGCCTATTCTATAAGGATTTGGAATCTTTTATCATTACTGATTCCGTCTTGACTGTCATTCAAAACAGCTCGTTAATGGATGATGAAGGCAATAGCATCAATGGCCAAACTTTTGAGATCAGTAAGCCTGTCAATGGTGAGGGGGGAACCGTTAAGGGTTTTGAAGTCACTTTTCAACAACCTTTCACTTTTCTTCCCGGATTTTGGAAAGGGCTAGGTATACAGGCAAACTATACTTATGCCGATAGTGATGTGACTACTCAATCGGGTATTAAAACATCTTTACAAGGTCAATCAAAAACATCCTATAATGTTATCGGTTATTACGAAGACGAAATTTTTAACGTCCGTTTGGCATATAGCTGGAGAGATAAGTACGTTAAAGAGCTTCGTCAAGGCCGTGAAGTATTTTGGCGGGATTATGGACAATTAGATATGTCTGCCCGTTACAAGCTTACCGACAGATTTGCGCTGACATTTGAGGGTATCAACCTGACCAATGAAAATGCCTTACAGTTTGATGTATTTGAATCTCGAGGTATCGAATACGTTAACACAGGAACAACTTATCGTATTGGCGCTCAATATGCGTTCTAAACTCCGAATCGGTTAATTTTGGTTGTCTTGCTATGGACTAGAGTTTGTCCATAGTTTCTAATAAGACTATGTCCTGGAAATACCAACCTTGTTTTCGACAACCAATTTAAGGTTATACAGATATGTTTTTTTGAAAAAAACATATCAAATCGCACAAATCCACGTTAGACACAATAAAATACAATGAATTATATTATTGTCCTTATGGCATAAATATTTCATTATTGAATGATTGAGTTAACCGGTCCAGTAACAACTATTACCAACAAACGTGAAGAGGTTTATACCCGTGCTACCTCAAAAGGCCGATTCCAGCAAGGCTATAAGCCACCATATTTGAGGCATGGAATTTTAGGGTTAGTCATTCTAACTCAAAATTTCATAACGAAGAAGATGGTGGCTTATAGCCTTGCCCTTCGGGTGCTCAGCTAAAAAGCCTGCACCGTGTTACAACTCTTGGTAAGGGCTGGCCAAAGCTGGCCCCGTGAGCGGAGCGAATGCTTTGGGTCTTGCCTTTGAGTTGTGCCTTGTTCAGGCTTTTTAGCTGAACACTGGAACCTGCATTTTGAGGT
>CAZOBX010000420.1:0-3509 GCA_964578045.1 uncultured Kangiella sp.
AAGAAAGAAAGAAAAATTATCGCCGACTGTTTCTGTTTTGGATGAGAAAGCTTTAGGTATGACGGGGTTAAAGTCGAAAGTTTTTGAGCAGGTTAACGAACAGCCTCTATGGTTGTTGAAAAGGCCAGAGGAGATAGGTTTTTTTCAATGTCAGAATGATTTTAAACTCAATTATCGAGGAGATTTATCTATTACCTCAAATGCAGAAAAAATAGAAAACGGCTGGTGGGATAATGAACAGCTACGGGATTATTATATTGCGAAAAATAATTGTGGGGTTTGTTATTGGGTTTATTATGACCTAATTGCTGAGCAATGGTTGCTTCATGGAGTGTTTTAAATCGAATTTCTTTCCCCTTAAAAGGGGAAGGTTCCCTCATGGGACCTACTGTTGGTAGGATGGGGGTGAAGAGTTAAATATGTATATAAAAATTAATGGTAATAAATGAAATATTCAGAACTACACTGCCTCAGTAATTACTCATTTCTACGGGGTGCGTCTCATCCTCATGAATTGGTTATGCAAGCCAAGACTCTTGGCTATCAATCGATCGCGATTACCGATGAATGTTCATTTTCCGGGATTGTTAAAGCCTGGACAGAGTCAAAAGAGCAAGCGATTAAATTAATCATTGGCAGTGAATTTTTACTGGATCAACAATCAAACAGTTTAAATACGAAACTAGTGTTGCTGGCAATGAACCGAAAAGGCTATCAGCAGATCTCTGCATTAATCTCTTTGGCTAGAAGGCGAAGTGAAAAAGGTAAGTATTTAATATCAATCAAAGACTTACAAAGCAAAACTCAACAGTGCATTTTTATTCTCAAAGTTACGCCGTCGACATTAGAGAATAGTGTCTCAGAATTATATGGTACTGCTAAACAACGTTTCTGGCTGGGGGTCAGTTTATTGCAAGATAGCGAAGATACACTGATCTATCAAAAAGCTAAATCCCTTGCAAAACCCCTGAATATTCCTCTGGTTGCTTGCGGTGATGTGCACATGCACTGTTCGAAGCGAAAACCACTGCAAGATTTGTTAACATCTATAAAGATAAAAACGCCCGTTAAAAAAGCGGGTAGAGCACTTTTTAAAAATGCAGAAAATCATCTTCGAAGTTTATCTGTGCTTGAACAGCTCTATCCCAAAGAGCTGATTAAACAAACTCAAGTTATTGCAGATTTGTGTCATTTTGATTTGGCTGAACTTCGTTATGACTATCCGAAGGAATTAGTGCCTCAAGGTGAAAAACCTTGTGGCTATTTAAAAAGGCTCTGTTACCAGGGAGCAAAAAATCGTTGGCCAAAAGGAATGCCAGCGCATGTTGAGGAGTTACTCAATAAGGAATTGAAGATTATCAAAGAGCTGGCTTACGAATATTACTTTTTAACGGTCTTCGATATTGTCGCTTTTGCCAGAAAGCAAAAAATACTTTGTCAGGGACGGGGATCTGCGGCTAACTCGGTGGTTTGTTATTGTTTGATGATCACTGAAGTTGATCCAGCCAGGAGTGAGCTTTTATTTGAACGTTTTATTTCGAAAGAAAGAAATGAACCGCCGGATATTGATGTCGATTTTGAGCATGAACGGCGTGAAGAAGTGATGCAATATATTTATCGAAAATATTCTAGAAGTCGAGCTGCTTTAGCTGCCACGGTGATCACTTATCGGCCAAAAAGTGCGATTAGAGATGTTGGAAAAGCGTTAGATCTGGATCCTTTTTTAATCGAGAAACTCGCTCAGTCAATGGCCTGGTGGGATTCTCGCAGTGAGTTAATCAAACGCTTTAATGAGGCTAAAATTGCCAGTCATAGCCAAACCGCAAAATTATTTTTAGAGCTCATTAATCAAATACTGGGATTTCCCAGGCATTTATCCCAGCATGTTGGCGGCTTTATTATTACCGAGTCACCGATCACAGAGCTGGTCCCTTTAGAAAATGCCGCTATGCCAGATAGAACGATTATCCAATGGGATAAATATGATATTGAGGCGATGGGTTTGCTGAAAATCGATGTATTAGCTTTGGGCATGTTAACCGCTATTCGCAAAGCGATCGATATGGTCAATAGTTATATGGATTTACCCATTAGTATGGCCGATATTCCTGCGGAAGACCCTAAAACTTATTCAATGTTATGCCGGGGAGACAGTATTGGGGTTTTCCAAGTAGAATCTCGTGCGCAAATAGCGATGTTACCAAGGCTTAAGCCTCGAACATTTTATGACTTGGTGATCGAAGTTGCGATTGTCAGACCCGGACCTATTCAAGGCGATATGGTGCATCCTTATTTAAAACGTCGAGAAGGTATAGAAGCTTTTGATTATCCGAGTGATGAAATCAAAAAAGTGCTTGAACGAACTTTAGGTGTGCCAATTTTTCAAGAACAAGTGATTAAACTGGCGATGGTTGCAGCGGGCTTTTCTGGCGGAGAAGCCGATCAACTTCGCCGGGCGATGGCGGCGTGGAAGAAAACTGGCGAGTTAGAGCAGTTTAGAGACAAAGTCATTAATGGCATGTTGGAAAGGGGACATCCACAGGAGTTTGCGGAAAGAGTGTTTAAACAAATGCAAGGTTTTGGCGAATACGGGTTTCCAGAATCTCATGCGGCCAGTTTTGCTTTGTTAGTTTATATTTCGGCATGGTTGAAGTGTCATTACCCAGCGGCTTTTTATTGTTCGCTTTTAAATAGTCAGCCGATGGGGTTTTATACGCCTTCTCAACTGGTTCAAGATGCAAAGAAGCATCGCATCAAAGTTTTAGCAATAGATATTCGCTACAGTTTTTGGGATTCGTCCTTAGAACATATAACACATTCTTCCTGCTTGTTAGAAAGTCAGCCGGATATTCGTTTAGGTTTGCGGCAGATCAAAGGATTATCAGAATCAAGCAGTATGCGAATAATTCAAGCCCGGCAGCAAACAGATTTTATTAATCTTCAAGACTTATCTCAGCGAGCCCAGCTTGACACGGGAAGCCTTGAAAAAATAATTGCGGCCAATGCCTGCCAATATTTAACTCAAAATAGACATCAGGGTTTATGGCAAGCTGCAGCGATTGAAGAGGTTAAACCTTTGCTAAAAGATTACGAAAGTAGTTCAAAATCATTTTTGTCGGATAATATTAAAATGCCAGCTCCTCAAGTGCAGGAAGATATGCTGGCTGATTATGCTGCAACCGGCCTGACCCTGGGTATTCATCCGTTAGGATTGTTAAGAAATAGAGCGCCATTTAATCGCTGTAAAACCGCCGAACAATTACCTTATATGACCCATTCGAGTTTTATTTCTGTGGCTGGTATTGTTACTTGTAGACAACGACCAGCAACGGCGACAGGAGTTCTGTTTTTAACTTTAGAAGATGAAACCGGTAATATTAACGTGGTCGTATGGGAGGCACTTCAAAAACGATTCAGGCAGGCGTTACTTAAAAGCCAATTATTATTAGTTAAAGGAAAAATGGAAAGAAAAAATTGATATAATGTAAATTTACTCATTGTTAATCCTA
>CAZOBX010000421.1:0-3481 GCA_964578045.1 uncultured Kangiella sp.
AGTTAAGACTGTCTCAGAAATGTAGTCATCCTTACCCAGAGTTTTCATAATTATTTCCGTTATATTGTGGCTTTAATTCAAATACCATTATTATGAAATTCTATTTCAAGAGTTTAGACTAATAACCATGAATTTTCTGACTTAAGAGGAAATCTCGAAAAAATAACTTCCTTAACTTTAACCAGTGGCCAACAGCGGTCATTTTTTCAAGTGATCTGTCCCTTTTGATTCTGACCATGGTGGTGTCGATGCAAAACGTTTCACCATAAAGTCGATAAACACACGGACTTTTGCCGATAAATGACGTCGGTGGCTATACACTGCATAAAGTCCCAACTGAATTGTCTCAAATGATTCTAATACCTGATTCAACCTTCCATGAAAAATATCGTCGCTGACCGCAAATAATGGACAAAGGGCAACTCCTGACCCAGCGAGGATCAGCTCTCTGACGGCACGTGCACTATTCACTTTTATGCAAGTATTGACATCAATATCAATTTGTTTGCCTTCCTTTAGGAAAGACCAATGTCCGCCCTGCTTGTAATTTGAATCAATAATACAGCGGTGTTGCCTGAGGTCTTGCGGATGAATTAACGGTCCTGTCTGTTGCAGGTATTGAGGTGATGCGCAGAGCAAGGTTTGTATAGGCGTAATTTTCCGCGCGATTAAACTCGAATCGGACAAGTTGCCAATCCGAATAGCTATGTCAAATCCTTCATCTACAATGTTCACAAATCGGTCTGTTAACTTTAAATCGATGCTTACGTCTGGAAATTGTTCGACAAAATCAGATAACACCGGCATCAAATGGAGCTCTGAAAAAGAGCTGGGAGCACTTAATATCAAAGTACCGGTCGGATTGAGCCGAGTCGATCGGAGCGCTCCTTCTAACTCATCAACTTCTTCTAGTAGTGGTAAACACCGTTGATAATAAGCCAATCCTAATTGAGTAGGGGCGACACTTCGGGTTGTTCGCTGCAATAACAATACATCAAGATGATCTTCTAATTGGGCAACGTACTTACTTATTAAGGTTTTTGATATACCTAATTTCTTGCCGGCGGATGTGAACCCACCTGTTTCTACCACATTAACGAATGCATTCATGCATACAAGCTTGTCCATATTTGAGTCACCATTGTTAACGTTTTATGGACAGTATTAATAAAAATGACCATATTATCAAGCATTTGTTTTTAATGCATAATTTATCAATACCTTCTTTTGGGGGTATCAGTCGTTTTTTAATCAGCTTGTTAAACTTCAATTACCAACGAGGAAATATTATGAAATCATATATTAAAACTGCCTGCCTGTTTGCCACGGGGGTCTTTCTACAGATTTCTGCAGTTCAGGCTTCAGATTCAAAGTCCAAAGAACTTGCGATCCTGACCCAACTACTTAAAGAAAAAGCTCTAGTCTCAAAACACATTGAAAAACTGGATGAGATGGATTTTGTCGTCTTTAATGGTCAGCAATGGAATCGAATCAAGGAAAGTCATTCTAAGGACGTGTTGGTACATTGGCCAGATGGGCGGACCACCACAGGCATCGATGTACACATAGAAGATATGAAAGCGATGTTTGTTTGGAGTCCCGATCTAGAAGTAACCCAACACCCAGTTAAATTTGGCGCCGGTAATTGGACTGCTCTGATCGGTGAAATGACCGGAACATTTACCAAACCGATGCCAATCGGTCAGGGTAAAAGCATTCCGCCAACTGGCAAATCGTTCAAAATCGCTATGACAACGATTAGTTATTGGCAAAATGGAGTGATGACTGAGGAATTCTTATTTTGGGATAACCAGGAATTCATGAAACAGATTGGATTGGGTCAATAACCTTATAAGTTCATTTATCGGGTCAATTGTATATTGACCCGATACTAAAAATATAACCAGGAGGAATTAACATGGAGCGAGTCAATGAAACACTGTCGCCCATTCTTTATCTACCCCACGGCGGTGGTCCATTGCCGCTGTTGGGAGATAAGAATCATGAAGGTCTTATAACCTTTCTAAAGGGGATCAGTGCAAACATAAAAAAGCCTTCAGCCATTTTAGTCGTTAGTGCCCATTGGGAAGAGTCACAGGCGACGATAACCAGTAACGACCAACCGGAACTCATTTATGATTATTCTGGATTTCCAGCTGCTGCTTATGAAATTCAATATGCTGCTGCCGGTGATCCTAAATTAGCCCAGAAAATTTCGCAATCGATTGAAAACGACAATATTCAAGTAAGGCTTAATCCCTACCGTGGATTTGATCATGGCATGTATGTACCGTTAAAACTGATGTACCCACAGGCCGACATACCCTGTTTAGAATTATCTTTATTAAAAAGCCTTGATCCATCAGAACATATTGCTCTGGGGAAATCTCTAGCGAGCTTGCGTCAGCAAAATATTCTGATTATTGGCTCAGGCTTATCATTTCATAACCTTGGATTATTTTTTAGACCACAACCCGATAGCTTACAAAAAAGTATTTTGTTTGATCGCTGGCTTGTAGACATCTGCACTAATGCTAATCTCACGAGTCTCGAAAAAGAACAACAATTGATTCATTGGACTGATGCGCCTCATGCTCGGCATTGCCACCCAAGAGAAGAGCATCTCTTGCCATTGCATGTCTGTTTTGGCGCTGCGAGCGTATCCACGCCTAATGCGAAAGTCATCTTTAATCAAGACTTTTTAGGCGCAAGAACAACGGCTCTGCAATGGTGAGCAGGGTGAGTATTTAACTCAAATAAATAGTTTGAATTTAAGCAATAATAAGGATTGAAATATGAATCAACGCGGTCTATCACTCACAGAGGCACAGAATATTGTAACAGAAGCTTTATCTGCCGCCCGTCAGAATAAGTTGCCAGCACTTACAATTGCAGTGTTAGATTCTGGCGGTCACTTAAAGGCTTTCGCTAGTGAAGATGGTAGCGGAACTCAACGAGGAAAAATTGCTGAAGGAAAAGCCAATGCTGCTCTGGGAATGGGGTTTGGCAGTGGTCAGTTTAACACATTGGTAAAAAATAATGTATTACCCGAAATGTTTGCTGTTTGCATCAACGGCGCCACAAATGGACAGTTTATTCCATTACCGGGTGGTGTCCTGATTGTCGAAAACGAAAACGAAAACGAAAACGTATTAGGGGCAGTGGGAATTTCTGGAGCTTCATCAGATGCAGATGAAATGATTGCAGTTTCTGCGATTCAGTCTTGCCTATTTACTGCGCAACCGTAGTTAACCCCAGCTCGGGTTAAGAAAAGCCATCCAGTACAACTATTTTAGCGGCTCTCTTCGTTAAACGCGCTACCAATAGCCAGCTATTACTACGCGCCTTTGCCTCAATAGCCACTAAAATAGTTGCACTGGCCTGAATTTAACAAGGATATCTGGTTTTAGATACAGTGATTTACGATTAACTTACTAATCATTAAAGATTTTCTGGCTTCCCTTATCCCGAGTTGAGGTTA
>CAZOBX010000422.1:0-3411 GCA_964578045.1 uncultured Kangiella sp.
CAGAAATTCCATTACTGAGTTTTGAACAACCGCTTGAAATGAGCGATAAAGTAACCGACGGTGTGATGAAAGTGGTTATACCAAGAAACTCGCAGGGTGTTTCATGGCGTTCAAGTATCAAGGGGAATTCTGAGTTTGAATTAACCGCACTGGCACAAAAATCAATTACCGAGTCCTGGCAAATATTAGTTTTTCCAAATTGGAATATCCAGATTAATGGTTTACCGGCGGTCACACCTAACGGGGCGAACAACGACGATTATTGGGTTTACCACTATTTTCCAAGAGCGGGCGAAAAACTCAATTTTACTTTAACTAAGCCGCCTGCAGTTCAAGGCGCATCGGTTGCGATATCCAAAATTGAACAAGTCCATACCATTAGCAAACGAAAAACGACCACCCAACTTAGTATTGAATATCGTGCCACTCGAGCCGAGTCGTTGTTAATTCAAATTGGTAAGGCAGAACTCAAGAAGGTTGCTCACGACGGAGCAATTGTTAATCTTGGCAAAGTTGATGGAGCCGTCTCAATTGGATTAAAGCCGGGTAAACACCAATTGGTACTGGAAATTCAAAACCCGCTAGAAATTGGATTCGATTTTAGGCTTCATGAGATTGGCTTGAATCAGCCATTCAGTAATCTCTCGACTCATGTGAGTTTACCGGGAAATCGTTGGTTGATTTCCGCCAGCGGTCCTGGATACGGACCGGCGATTGTTTATTGGGGCGAGTTAATCTTTTTTATATTTTTGGCTTTTGGATTGAGTCGTCTCCCTTTTTCTCCCCTCAATTATTTGCAGTGGTTAATTTTGGGACTGGGAATGAGCACTTTCTCCTGGCCCGCGCTGGCATTTGTTTCAACTTGGCTATTGGCAAATGAATGGCGACGAAAAAATAAAGAAAAGTTTGAAGACTCAAAAATTACGGTGAGCTGGTTAACGGTGGTTTCAACGGTTATCGCAGTATTGGTGTTAGTTGCTGCTGTGCCACACGGATTATTGGAATCTCCAAATATGGGCGTGATGGGAAATAACTCCTATGGTAATTCACTTAAATGGTTTTTGGACCAAGGTGATCAATCTCTCGGACTAGTCACCCTATACACGCTTCCACTGTGGGCATACAAAGGATTAATGTTGCTGTGGGCGACTTGGCTTAGTGTTTCGTTAATTCGATGGTTAGGTTGGATCTGGAACGATTTAGCGGATGCGCCTTTTTGGCGAAAACGGATTGAGCGTGTTTAATATAAAAATATGGCACAATTATTGGGCTCAAGACCGAAGCCTTGCGCCCTTGCTTAACTCAATACCAAATTGTTATTGCCATGTGGCGGTGGCGGTTACGTTATTGAATGGACTTACCGCCAATAAACCTATATGCCATTCGCCTGAAGCTGGGTTGTCGAAAGTACAAGTTTCTTCATTGCCATTAATATTAGGCCTGCAGTCCCATGTCCCTGATGTAGGCGCACTTGCATAATTCACATACAAATCTGCATCTCCCGAACCTCCAGCAATTGTCACAACCAATGAACTTGTTCCTGCGGCAATATTTACCGATTGATAAATCCAACCGTCGCGACGCATCCGCAATTCTGTCCATGTTTCTGATCCACCGCCGGTACCAGTTCCATCTTCATCATAGGACCCCGTTAGACGAACACCTGAATAGTCAGTCCATCCATGCAGCATTACATGCCAGGTTCCGGCTGTGGCCGATGATAAATCACAACTCTCTTCATTGCCGTCAAGATACGGACGACAATCATAGTCGGATGTGGTGGGCGCTGAACCAAACTTGACATAAAGATCAACATCACCAGTTCCGCCGGTTATATCAAAACTTAAGTTACTAGCTCCCGCGGTGACTTCTAGTGTATAGAATGTCTGTGAGCCGCTATCACCAGATAAATTAGTAACTGCAACACCGTTTTCAAGCTCATTGCCTGGAGCTGGATCTGTTTTGTTGACAGTAAAAGTATCTTTTGCTTGTGAGCTATTAATGGAGTAGAACTCAAAGGTAATGCTGTCTTCATCGCCTTCGACTAACATAGCACCGTAATTATCGTTGTAGCGAGACTGGCTTTCACTTAAAATGTTTCCCCAAGCATAGATACTCCTGCCGCCCAATCCGTTAACGAAATAAGGAATGCCGCCAATTTGCAACCTTTCGTAGACGTGGTCGTGGCCGGCTAATACCGCATCCGCACCCCATTCTTCAAAAGGCCATTGCATATCTCGGTCTGAACCATGGTCACCGGAAGAATAAGGTGCATGATGCATATACACGATCTTCCAAGGCGAGGTTGAATTTTCTAACTGTTGTCTAATCCAATTGGCTTGAGTAGAGTTAGCAGTATAACCATCGGGTTCATCGGAATCGCTGTCAATAACAAAAAAATGGATCGGGCCTTCAACAAAATCATAATATCTTTCGTTGTGTGGTAAATCGAAGTAATCTAAATAGGGTTGTGCGTTAGTGGCGTACCAGTCGTGGTTGCCCAAAGATGGCCAAAACCGATTTAAACCGGTAGGACTTCCCGAACCATAATTTCCCGAATAAGGGTATATGTACTGTTGATAGTATTGGCCGATATTAGCGTCTATAGTAGAAGCTTCCCCGTCATCGTAATTGTTATCACCCAAAGTAATAATATAATCAACGTCCCAACCATCAACCATATCCGCTACATTTGCCTCTGCGTTGCCCGAATCTCCGTAATCTCCAATAGCCGCAAATTTAAAAGATTCCGCGTAACTGGCGGTTGAAAATAAAAGTAGTAGAAACCCCAGGTACAATCGATAGAATATTACTTTTTTTATTCTTAATTTATTTGTCTTCATGATTTTTCCTCATAATAGTTTTGTAGAAAACCACATCCAAAAGACGTGGCCTTGATGTATCGCCTATGTTAAACAGCATCTACAACTTGAACGAAAAAATTAACATGAGCAGATTTAGTAAATCCGTATGACTACCCCCGAGAGTCACACAGGAAAGTGTAGGGCTCCTGTCAGTGAGCTGGGCGATTGCCGTTTTCATCACTGTCTGCTTTTCTAGGATGGCCAGAGAAGCTAACATGTTATTGATTAGGTTCGTCCATATTAAAAAGTTATATGGCGTGTTATTTTTTAATATATCTCAGGAGTAAATGACTGCAGCAATTCCAGAGTTAATTTCTGAAAATAAATCTCGATTGCAGATGTTTTAATTGAAGTAAAAAATGATTTATTCGATGCAAGTGCACAAATAAAAAATAAAAATTGGCAGGATGAATTACTAGTTTGAAATAAAAATATAGACTATTTGTGCAGGTATTAATTAATAAATATAGCTCGGGAAACGATTCAAATTCAAACTATGGATATGTGATTGTTCCATTTAATTCTGCTTGATATTCTTCTAGCATTC
>CAZOBX010000423.1:0-3410 GCA_964578045.1 uncultured Kangiella sp.
GAAGAAACGACTTACCGGGTTTTCAGGAAGAGCATTTTCAGAAAACACTTGTCAATTGGTTGCCCAATGTGAGTTTTAACTATATCGAAAATGCTGGGCAGTACCCTATGTACGAAACGCCCATTTTATTCGCGACTCTGATTGAAAAGCATTTGGATGCGAATAGGTAAAGACGATCTGGACCACGACTCCCTGGCAAATTTCACTGTATCTTTCATTTCCGTTTGATCGGAGTAATGAGTGTCAGGAGCCTTAACATGCCTTTAAGCATAAGCATAAGCATAAACTTAAATATTAGTCGCTTTGAATTGATATTCATAGTCGTGCTTTGTTTTGGGTTTATTTTGTTTAAATCTCTGCAATGAAAAGACATTCAGGTAATTTAGAGGGACAAAAAATGGGCTATTAATTTCATAACTTGTTCAGGTTTCCACCAGTTCGTTATAGGGGCAGTTACCTCATAGCACATCTTAGTGGCCCATTTAAGTCTATAATAATTTTATAGGGAAATTGATGTATAAACTTCACTACTTTCTTTGAGATTTAATACAAATAGTATAGTTTTAGCCACTATCTATAAGGGCGCTAAACCCTAGGGTATGAAACAAAATAAAAATAGTAAAATATAAATACAAGGCGGATCACGGAGTGCGGAACTGATCCACCCGGCTTTAGATATTTAACGTATTTTGTACCAGCAATCAATGCTAATATTTTTTTGTGTAGTTCACCGGAGACCAAGCCGGTATTGCTTTCTTTTGCCTGGAGTGAAACATTGGAAACGAGTCCTTTGCCGCATATCTGATTTCACCGGCGACTACTGTCAGAGTTGAGCGGGTATTTAGTAGTCGCTCTTCTTTAACCGTTAATATGTCTTGATTGAGAATTGCAAAATCCGCATACATTCCTGATTTTAACTGACCTTTGACATTTTCTTCTCCTGAGAAATACGCACTACCTGAAGTAAATAGCTTTAATGCGGTTAATCGGTCAAGACGATTATCCTTATCATAGAGCTGAGTGCCTCCCACTGTTTTGCCCGTCACTGCCCAGTAGTATGTGGCCCATGGGTTGAAACTGGCTACACGCGTGCCATCTGTGCCTAACCCGACCGGTATGCCCAGTTGGATCATTTTTTTTATTGGCGGTGTGTGTTTAGCTTGTTTTTTACCGTACCGAAAAATAAAATCTTCACCAGCAAATGCCATTCGGCCTTGCACTGCAATGGCGCCACCTAGGTTTTTGATTCTGTGCAGATTACGTTCGGTCACAGTTTCTGCATGGTCGATAATCCAGCGTACGTTATTGAGTGATTGAGTTTGGTTGATTTCTTCTAATAAATTTAATATCCGGCCGATTGATTGATCATAAGTGGCGTGTAACCTAAAAGGCCAACCTTGCAACAAGTGTAATCGAATTATTTGCTCTAATTCTTTTTCTGCATCGACATCAAGCTCTGGTCTATCAGCTTTAAAGTTTTCATAATCTGAAGCTTTCCAGGAGAGTAATTCACCACCTCCTTCAGTGACATAACCATTAGTCATTTTGAGATGCATATTTTGATTAAGCTTATTGTTACTCATCCACTGAATAAAGTGGTTGAGTTCCTGACCTGGTTGCTGAGGAAATAAGTAGTTTGAAATCCTTAGAGGCAGCCGACCGGAAACCGCCAGGGTTGTGGATGCCTGGTAATCATCCGGGAATTTATGGCCACCGCCTCCCGTATCAACCACGCTGGTTATGCCTAGACTGAGCAATTTACGGAAGAATTGTTGGCTGGAATTGAGCTGTTGCTGCTCGTTCATATGTGGCAGTGCTGCAATCGTTTTATATAAAATCATTGGGTTTGGCTCGGCTACTAAAACGCCAGTGGGGTTACCCTCGCTGTCTTTTTCATATCGACTTCCCTTGGGCGCCTCAGTGTTTTTATCGATACCTAAAACTTGCAAGGCTTTTTGATTAAGCACTCCGCCAGAGTATAAGTGCAATACAAATACCGGGGTTGTTGGCGCGGCTTGAGTTAATTCTTCCGGCGTTGGCATTCGTTTTTCACTAAATTGGTAGGGACTCCAACCACCGATTACTCGAACCCATTGTCCTTTTGGGGTTCGTAATGCCTGCTCTTTGATCAGGTTGAGCGCTTTTTTCAGGCTGCTTATTCCTTCCCAGCGAGTCTCCAAATTGTAAAAACGTCCACCTCTTACCACGTGTAAATGGGAATCATTAATACCGGGTATAACTCGACTGCCCTGTGCATCAATGACCCTAGTGTGCACACCTTTTTGCTTTATCAAAAGTTGAGAGTCAGCAGTCAATTGTTCAATTTTTCCATCGACGACGGAAAATGCAGTCGCTATAGTTCCATCATAAGTTGTCACTTTTGCGTTATGAATAATCATATCAGGTGCGGCTAGTAGACTTTTACCTACAAGTGCAGCGACCAGTGATAAAAGCTTTAATGATTTATTTATCATAGTAGTTCCCATGGATTATAAAAGGGTTGTTGATTTTTAATAAATGAGCGAGCGGTGCTCGCTCGAAACTTTTTATCTAATGACCTTCTTTGGCGTGAAACATTTCTTGAGCATAGATGATCCCTAACCCATAACCGCCACCGTGTTGTTTAGCAATATCGGTTACAGCCTGGTAAGTATCACCACGAGACCAATCTCGTTGTAGTTCTAGTAAATATTGCAACCAGGTGATTGGGCGAGCTCCTGCCTGGATCATGCGTAGTACGGCCATGTCATGGGCTTCTTTGGTAACTCCGCCTGATGCATCTGTCACAAAATAAACTTCATAACCGTCGTCTAATGCTGATAAAACCGGCCCGACACCACACACTTCAGTCCAAAGCGCTGCAAATACCAGCTTTTTGTTACCGTACTTCTTAATTTTGTTAACTACTCGATCATCTTCCCAGGTATTCATGGTGGTGCGATCTATAGGCTTTTGTTTTGGAAAAACCGCTTGAAGTTCTGGAAATATCGGGCCGCTAAATGATTTTTCTGCCACCGTTGTCAAAATGGTCGGTACTTTAAAAGCTTTGGCTGATTTAGCTAAACCGGTGATGTTATTTCTCAGGTCAACGATATCAATAGAATTTGTAGCAAAGGCCATTTGTGGTTGATGGTCAATTAAAACCACGGTGTGATTTTTGGGAGTTAACAAACTTTTAGCAGGCGCTGCCGCAAAAGCAGAATTACTAACAGCAAGCATGAGTGGAACGCTAACAATGATCGTTTTCAGGTTTTTGGCTATGTTTGACATACATTTATCCTCGTCAATGATTTAAAGAAATGATTGTCTTCGCAATCAAGCCAAATAAGGTTAAGTCCTATTGAAGTGCAAAAAAATTCGTAAAAAATACAAGTTATATTCTAATTTTTAGAATAGTAAGCCCTCACTTC
>CAZOBX010000424.1:0-3380 GCA_964578045.1 uncultured Kangiella sp.
AGTATTATTACTAAGAGAATTATTTTTGCCAGGTTCATTTTTGTAGCTGGTAATTTTTCCAAACTCAGGGTCGTATTTTTGTAGTCCTTTGTTCCAGGTGCCAAACCAGATATTGCCCTGATTATCTTGTAACATGGTTCTAACCGTTGAATCGCCAAGCTGACCGTCTTCTGCAAAATGATAATCGGCAATAATTTTGTGGGTTTTGGAATCCATCTGTAGCAAACCGTCATCGGTGCCAACCCAGATATTTCCAAATCGATCTTTATCGACCATTCTGATTCGATTGTAACTGACATAACCGGTGGGAAAATTTGGCCGATTGATCAGTTTGGTTTTTTGATTTTTCGAGCTATAAATTGCTAGTTGCCCTTGTTGATTACCGAACCAGAGATCACCTTGTTCATCGAAAGTAAAGGTTAAAATGCGATTACCAACATTTTTGCCTGCATCTGTCACAAAGGTTGAAATATGCTCAATACGGTCGTCTTTGGGATAATATTGATCTAGTCCATTTAAAGTGCCAAACCAAATAAGCCCCTGGCTGTCTTCTTCGATATCCCAAACAAATTCATGTGACAGGCTGTTGCTCTGATGGGGCGAATGAGTCAACCGAGAAAACTGGCTATCAAAGGATTGGGTGGTATTTAATCCGCCGCCTGCGGTGCCAATCCAGAGCAACCCGGATCGATCTTGATACAAACTCCAGATATCATTAATACTAATGCTGTGAGGGTCGGCAGAATTTCGTTTAAAGGATTGAAATTTAGAGTCACCTTTTCGTCTGACGTTAAGACCGCCTTCTTCGGTGGCGACCCATAAATCACCATTGCTAACACGTAATATTTTTCTTACGTCGTTAAAGCTTAAACTGTCGGGATTTTCATTGTGGGTAAAATGTTCGAACACTCGATTACCCTTTTTCAAATGATACAAGCCATCAAACCGTGTCCCAATCCATAAACTCTTATCAGTATCCAGGTACAAAGAGTTTATCTGATGAGGCATATCGCTTTTTTCGTAATAGGTAAATACCTGTTGTTCAATATCAAAATGACTCAGCATGTTGTTGCTGGCAATCCATAGGTTGCCTTTGCCATCGCCGACAATATCGACGATGGAGCCAGCAGGCAGTGATTGAGCGTCCAGAGGGTTATTGAAAAAATGGGCGAAGGCTTGTTTTTCCGGTAGGAATAAATTTAAACCATGGTCGGTACCGACCCAGATACGTTGCTCATCATCCTGATGAATGACATTAACTTGCGGATGACTAAGGCTATCAAAATCATCGTTTTTGGACAAAAAGCGTGTAAATTTACCGGTTTTCGGATCAAATCGGTTAATGCCATTTTGCGCGGTAGCGACCCACAGATATCCCTGCTGATCTTCTATAATGGACACTACAATGTTGTTGGAGATTGAGTTGGGATCGGAAGGGTCATTCTTAAAATTAACAAATTGATAGCCATCAAAGCGACTTAATCCATCATAAGTACCAAACCACATATAACCTATTTTATCTTGATAGATTACATTGACGGTACTCTGTGGTAGGCCTTTATTGGTACCGATATGTTGAAAACTAATCGAATCCCGAGCAGCCTCGACACTGGCGCTAAAACAAACAAGCGTTAGCAAAAAAAGTCGAAAAAATCCTATTGTAATAACGGCTCTTCTCAAAATAACCTGCGAAAAAATGTTGGAAGCTGATTCTCCGGTCGATAATTGTACCTGATTGCAATAAAAGTAGCTGAAATTGCCTTAATATTTTGTCAATATTGTTGATTAATCGCAATTTTTTGCACATTCAATCGGTCTTCTAGGAGCCAAGGTTATATATTGCGAAGTGATAACACGGCTTTTTCAGAATCAGACGTCGATGGGCAGTAGACTTTCAGTTCCAATTGGTTGATATAAAAGACTATACTCTTCGACAAACTTTCTTCGGAATCAACCAATGTCGCAATTATCAGATATGCATATTACCGACCAGCGTTCACTTGACGCTGTGCCAAACTCGCCGGATCGAAATAAACCTTTGGGTTTTATTCTGCGTCTGGCAAAGGCGCTTCATACCTACGGATTGCCCGCCTATGAGTTAGAACAAACCATTAATGGTTGTGCTGAAGCAATGGGATACGGAGTGCAATGTATGTCGTTGCCTACTTCAATCAGTCTGACTATTTTTCCGCCGGACGATGACCCCAGAACCTACCTGATTCGCGTTTCGCCGGGTGAAATCAATATAGAGCGATTACGAAAAACCACTCAGGTAGCCCGCCACGTGATTAATGGTGATTTAAATTCACAGCAAGGGGCCGACCGACTGAAACAGATCGCAACCAGCGGACAGGATTATCCCGATTGGGTGATTGCGCTGGCTTTTAGTATTGTCTCAACCTGTATCGCCCGTATTTTTTCCGGCGGGTTGAATGAAATGGCTGTTTCTGCGGTCATTGGACTGATTGTTGGCATGATCGCCATCGCCTCAAAAACCCGGCCTATGCTAGACCATTTATTACCGGCGATCTGCGCCTTTATAGCAACCTCAATCGCTTTAACAATGGATCAATGGTTTGGCGTGGCAATCACCACCTCGGTGGTGGTTATTTCGGGTCTGATTATTTTATTGCCGGGGCTATCTTTAACCATCGCTTTGGCAGAATTGGCGACTCAAAATCTGGTGTCTGGAACGGCGCGATTGTTTGGTACAGTGACGGTGTTTATTCAATTGGCTTTTGGCAGTGCGCTGGCAGCCGAATTTGCTAGTCGAATGGGATTACAAGTGAGCAATGCGGTGGTCGCTCCGGTGGAATTTTGGACTATCTGGCTGGCAGCTGGGATTGCCGCACTTGCTCTAGTACCACTCTTTTCCGCACGCAAACAAGACAGCGGTTGGTTTTTGCTGGCCGCACTGAGCGCCTTTACCATGGTGTATTTTGCCTCACAGGAAATGGGATCATCCCTGGGCGCTTTTGCTGGAGCGATTACGGTAGGTTTAATGGCCAAATTAGTCACTCGATTTTTCGATATTCCCGGGGCAATGATCATGATGCCTGGTTTTATTATTTTGGTACCGGGCGCGGTGGGTTATCGAAGTATTTTGGCTTTGGTAGAGAAAGATGTGGTGGCAGGATTATCCACCGCCTTTGAAGTGGCGGTGATCGGTATTTCGCTAGTGGCTGGATTTCTTTTATCATCGCTTGTACCGTTACCAAAAGATGATTCGAAAGATCATTATTAACAAATGTAACTAAAAGATAAGTTATAAGTGCTAAGTACTAAGCTCTATAAAAGACTTGATTTGTTTCAAGCTGATCGTTCACATTTTTAGAACTTAGAACTTAGAACTTAGAACTTAGAACTTAGAACTTAGAACT
>CAZOBX010000425.1:0-769 GCA_964578045.1 uncultured Kangiella sp.
GCCATCGCCTGCATCAATCATTTGAAATTCGAAGCCTTTCAAATTTGATTTCAAGTAATCAAAAATATGACTTTCAGCACTAAGTTTTCTCGGCGGATTTTGAGTGTCAAATCCAACCAGCGCCTGCAAATATTTGAAAATTGTCGATTCAACAAAGCTCATCTTTTATCCTGCTGATTATTTTTCTGCGCAGCCATTACCGTTGATTTACCGAACAATTTGATAAATCCAATCGCCTCTTCAATATTCCAGGAAGCCGATTGTGCGTAAACCGAACCTGGGTCTAAAAGAATATTTTCTGATTCAACTTCAACCGCTGATAGGTTACCCGGTTTTAATTCTAAAGTGACTTTTCCGGTCACTTGCGCTTGAGATGACTTAAGGAATGCTTCCAAGTCATGTTTTAGCGGTTCATAGTAAAAACCTTCATAGACAAGTTCGGTCCATTTTTCAGCGATACTGGACTTGAATCTATTTTGAGCTTTCGATAAAACTGATTGTTCTAACGCCACATGTGCCGCTTGCAATGCCATCAAAGCCGGCGCTTCAAAAGCGATTCTTCCTTTCAATCCAATACTCGTATCTCCGGTATATAGTCCTCGACCGATTGAATAAGAACCGACCAGTCTGTTTAAATACTGCATAACCTGCTCGCCGGTAAAATCCTCTCCGAGAAATTGGCCATCTAGCGCCACCAAGTCACCTCGTTTAAATTCGAAAGATATTAATTGATTTTGTTTGCTTGTATCGATATTAGGCGCGGTAATGA
>CAZOBX010000425.1:779-3374 GCA_964578045.1 uncultured Kangiella sp.
GTAATGAGATAACTTTCATCTGATGGTTTTTTCCATTGGTCAATTTCAGAACCGGAGATGGTTGCACCTAGCAGGTTTTCATTGACTGAATAGGCAGAGACCTTGTCGGATACCTCAAAGCCTCTATCAACCAAATAATGCTTTTCGTATTCTCTAACTTCGGCCGTCAGCTTTTGAATTTCCCGAATCGGCGAGACGATTTCATAATCGCCCAAGCATTGAACCGCCAAATCAAACCTTACCTGGTCGTTCCCCATTCCGGTACATCCATGGGAAAATAGATTGGTACCCAATTTGTCACACAATTTTAAGCATGCCGCGACAATCAAATAGCGATCGGAACAAAGCAGCGGGTATTGATTTTGATACCAATGGCCACCCCAAATTAGTGGCGTGATAACATCTTTCCAGAGTTCATTAGCAATGCTTTCTTCGACGTGGTCGACCGCACCAAGCGATAGAGCCCTTTGTTTGATCTGCTCTTTTTCCTGGTCTGTCACGCCGCCAGAATCAACAAAAATGCTAGTGACCCGATAGCCTTGCTCAATAAGATAAGGCACACAAAAGCTGGTGTCCAATCCGCCTGAAAACGCCAGGACTATGTTTTTATTCGAGTGAGTACTGCTAGTTATTTCTTTTATCATTGCAATTTATCCAAAGTTTATGCTTTTCAACCTCTCCATGACCTTCCCCGCTAACATGAGGAGAATGTAGCCCCTATCTCTCTGAGAGAGGGTTCAATTTATTCAATTCTAAGTATTGGCCATCAATGTTGCCATCAATGCCTTTTGCACATGCAATCGATTTTCTGCTTCATCAATCGCGAAACAATAATCCGAATCCATCACTCCATCGGTAGCCTTAATATTTCTTCTTAACGGCAAACAATGAGAAAATTTTGCGTGATTGGTCATCGCCATTTTTTGCTCGTCAACAATAAAATGTTTATAATTAGTTCGAATGATTTTTTCACTTTCCCAGTTTCCAAAAAACGGCAATGCTCCCCAGCTCTTTGCATAAACAATATCGGCTCCGGCATAACCTTCTTCAATATCATGGGTGACAGTAAAACTGCCGCCATTTTCAACGGCTTGCTTTTTAGCAGTGTCTATATATCGTTCATCAAGAATATAATCTTTACTCGGGCAAAGCAGAGTGACATCCATACCAAACTTGGTTGAGATTAATAGTGAAGAGTTCGCTACTGCGGTGTTCAATGGCTTGGGATGGTAGGTCCAGGTTAGCAAGTATTTTTTATTTTGGGGTTTTCCGATTAATGACTGTATGGCTTGCATATGGGCTAATTCTTGGCAAGGGTGGGTAATCGTTTCCATATTGATCACTGGAACCGTCGCATATTTCGCAAAAGCTTTTATTACCTTGTCTTGACGATCTTCTTGCCAGTTTTCGAATTTTGGAAAAGCTCTAATAGCAATCATGTCAAAGTACCTGGAAAGGACTTGGGCGACTTCAATAATATGTTCTTCTGTAACCCCATCCATTTCGGTTCCAAGATCGAACTCTATAGGCCACGCGGTTTTCCCCGGCTCTAGTACGACGGCATGCCCTCCTAATTGCCAGGTTCCAAGTTCAAAAGATGTTCTAGTTCTTAGCGAAGGATTAAAAAATAGCAGTCCTACAGATTTACCTAGCAATGCATTGCTCGACCCACCTTGCTTAAATTGGTTGGCAGCATCTAATATTTGCTGGAGTTCTGACTGACTCCAGCCAACTGTGGTTGTAAAATTTTTCATATTGTTTTCCGAATTGCTTTTTAATTTTCGACTATCTAGGTGATTTAACTTTATACAGACATAAAAAAACCCGGCGATTGCCGGGTTTTTTGAAAACGTTTTTTAAATTTACACTCACACGTTATCGCACCCAGCTCTTAAACTACGGCGGCGTATCACGATAAGATTAATATTGTTTGAATTTGTATTCATTATTTTGTTGGATTGGTTCGGTTCATTTGTTATCTGCCAATGATTTAAACATGAAATATTATTTTTGTCTAACATCTTATGGAGGTATATAACCAAACGATATAATTCTTACTAGATCAAATTCTTACACTCATTACTTATGCAAAGGTAATTAGGCTTAAGCCAATATCACCAACCCACGGAAAGCGCTCCAAATACCAGTAGTATATAAATTTGAGATAAAAATATGTTTTTACCATGTTCATAGTCCTCCGAACCTAGAGCCTTAAACTCCTCCGGATAAAGAGTCTCATTTTCTATAAAAGCCCCCCGTCTCGTATATTTTCATCGCGATTTCAATTCTTACGATAAGCTTAGCTACGGCACAAAATTCTTTGTAGCGAGAGCGAATGGCGTAAATAGCTACCAATTCAGTAACCACTATCGCTATTATCAATAGTTAATACTTGAGATTGAGAGAAAATACCTGTATTCGCAATTAACCAACCATCTATGACAATTAAAAGGCTGATGACACCAATCGATATTTTAGCCATTTGCTCTCGAAGAATATGGGCTGTTGATTGTTGTTGTGAGTAAAGTAACTTAAGAATATCTACTTGTTGTTGTGCCATAATTTTGGATTCCTTATGCTCAGAACTGACAGCTT
>CAZOBX010000426.1:0-3343 GCA_964578045.1 uncultured Kangiella sp.
TTTCTTCGGAGATGGCGGTCGCTAAACGAGTCTTGTTTTCCAGCAATAACTCACCGAATCGTTTAACCACATTTAAACGTTCTGAATAACTTAATCCAGACCAACTGGTAAATGCTTTTCTGGCCGCTTGAACCGCTTGTCGAACCTGAAGGCCATTCGCTGATATACCCTGCCAGACGATTTCGTTTTTTGCCGGGTTTAGGCTGGAAAATGCCTGTCCTTTTCCATCAAGCCATTGTCCATTGATTAATTGGGTGTTTGTCATGTTTTTTACCTGAAAAATTAGTTTGCGATAACGCGCAACGCATCGCCTTCTTTGACCAATAAATGATCGGCAAGTTGCTGTGGAATAATCGCATAGCGGTCATTATCACAGATGTTTAATGTCGCCTGGATAGCGCGAAAATCTTTGACTTTGGAATTACACATAATGTACTTCTGCTGCATACTGCTCGAGTCTTCATCCGCAGCGAGACTGTCGCTGGATATTTTTACTTTTAATTGACGGCTTTGTTGAATAGTCTTGATATGTTGTTTTTCCGCGCAGATGGTTGGTCCTGCGTCAAAGATATCCACATAACCACTTTTGTGGAATCCTTCAGATTCCAGCAAACGGATAGCCGGCTCAGTGTTCTTATGCACTTTGTTGATGACATTTTGAGCGTCTTTACTAAGCAAGCTGACATAGATTGGATATTTAGGCATTAATTCTGCGATAAATACTTTATTTCCGGTACCAGTTAAATAATCTGCGGTTGGAAAATCGATCGAGAAAAAGTGCTCTTCCAGCCATTGCCAAAAAGGAGATCGACCTTCAGTATCAGAGACGCCACGCATTTCTGCGATGATCGTATCGCTAAAACGTTGTTCATGTTCTGCTATAAATAAAAATCGAAAACGAGAAAGAAATCGACCGTTACTATTGACCCGTGCCTTTTCTTTGAGAAACAAAGTACATATCTCGGAAACGCCGGTATAATCGTTACACAGTGTTAGTGTTTCAACAGTGTTGTGAACTTTTAGTTCACTCGAAGAATGCACAACCTTGCCTAAGTGATAATGATAAAAAGGAGAATCTAATCCAACGGCAGCTTCGATACCACTGGTACCGACGATTTCGCCGCTATCAGTATCCTCCATTACAAACAGGTATCCTTGATTGCCGGGCTGGTGAGGAGTAGCCTTAAATGACGCTTCAGAATTATTAATTTTGCTTCTTAATATCTCTTCATTGACCGGCAAGGAAGTAAAACCATGACCGGAATCTATGGCGATTTGATACAGTGCATCGTAATCGCTGGCTTGAATGGGGCGGACTATGATCATAAATAATCTCGTTTGATCAAAAAAACAAAAGCAGGTTTGGCGAGTAACCTGCTTTTCGTGCTGAAGTTTTGAGGCTGTTATTTTTTACCGATTAACGATCTTAGCAACCGCTATTTCAAATAACTCCATACCTTGTTTGATATCTTCGTCAGGTATTACTAAAGAAGGTGCAAAACGTACCACGTTTAGGCCGGCAATTAGTACCATTAACCCTTCATCCATCGCCGCCAATAATATTTCTTTAGCTTTTCCTTTATATTTTTCATTTAACGCCGCGCCAATTAACAATCCTTTGCCTCTGATTTCCTCAAAAACCTGGTGCTTATCGTTGATCTCGTTAAGATATCCAGCAAATAGTTCAGCTTTTGCTTTAACCCCATTTAATACTTCGGGGTCATTCACCGTATCAAATGCAGCTTCAGCTACCGCACAAGCTAAAGGATTACCGCCATAAGTACTACCGTGGGTACCGATCTTAAGGTGTTTGGCAATATCGGTAGTAGTGATCATTGCACCAATAGGAAAACCGCCGCCTAACGCTTTTGCAGTAGTTAAAATATCGGGGGTCACTCCAAGGTCCATATAGGCATATAGACTGCCTAATCGGCCAACTCCAGTTTGTACTTCATCAAAAATAAGTAATGCGTTATTTTCATCACAAAGTTTTCTTATGCCCTTTGCAAACTCATCAGTAGGACGAATAATTCCGCCTTCACCTTGTAGGGGTTCCATTACAACCGCACAGGTTTTGTCGGAAATAAGTGCCTTCACACTATCTAAATTATTATATTCGGCATGATAAATATCTGCGGGTTTTGGTCCGAATCCATCAGAATAAGCGGGTTGCCCACCAACTGTCACGGTGAAAAAGGTACGCCCATGAAATCCTTGTTTAAAGGAAATGATATGAGTTTTATGTTTGCCATGGACATCAAGTGCCCAACGTCTGGCTAACTTAAGCGCCGCTTCATTTGATTCACCACCAGAATTTGCGAAGTAGACTTTATCTGCAAAGGTCGCATCAACCATTTTTTTGGCTAATCTCAATGCTGGCTCATTGGTCATGGTATTAGACAAATGCCACAATTTTTGACCTTGATCAGTTAATGCTTTAACAAGAGCAGGGTGGCAATGTCCCAAACAGTTCACCGCAATACCGCCAGCAAAATCAATATATTCTTTGTCTTGCTGATCCCATATTCTAGAACCTTTACCGCGAACCGGTATGACTTTAGATGGTGAGTAGTTAGGTACCATAACTTCATCAAACAATTCTCTGGTAACGGGATTTGAATCTGACATTTGTTCGTTCTCTCTTAAGTTTAAATGTGGCAGTCAAACTATTAATCGAATTGGTTAATTCTGGCCAATAGCTTGTAATCTTTAGCAGGGCATTATTATGGATAACCTAATTGTTAATTTGAAGTGTCAATACGTATAATATTATGATATAAAATGAACAAAATGATAAGTCAAGGTGTAAAAATGGCAACAGAGAGCGAGGAAAGGTTGATTTCTGTACTACAAGAGGATGTTCGAGCGACTATTTCAGACATTGCGCGAAAACTGAATGTTTCCCGCGCGACAGTACAGGCTCGAATATCAAAACTTGAAAAAGAGGGTGTTATTATCGGTTATACACTCCTTTTAGGTAAAGACTATCTCAATCAATTTGTATCGGCGCATGTCTCTATTGCGGCTGAGCAAAAAAGTTCGGCATTGGTTTCATCTGGATTAATGAAAATAGAACAGGTTTCGGCAGTCCATGCGATAAGCGGCGAATATGACATGATTGCAATCATTCACGCTAGAAATACGGAGCAACTTAGTCACTTACTCGATCATATTGGAAATCTGGAAGGTGTGGTCAGAACCAATACCTCGGTGATATTGGAAACAAAGGAAAAGCGATAGAATATTTGAAGAAAAGTGCTTGTCCACCAATTCTTCCTGAAATAACCTTTTTTAGAACTTAGAACTTAGAACTTAGAACTTAGAACTTAGAACTTAGAACTTA
>CAZOBX010000427.1:0-3225 GCA_964578045.1 uncultured Kangiella sp.
CTAGGTTCTAGGTTCTAGGTTCTAGGTTCTAGGTTCTAGGTTCTAGGTTCTAAAAAATGATATTCTTTCATATTTACCATTCCAAGTTTCTGATTTTCCGAGGACCTATTCTTTTCCTAGTACCTAGTACCTTGTTTTATCTTATTACCCGAGGAACCAATATTCGCTCTTCAATTGTGACCGGTTCGTAGATACACTGTTTTGTGTCCTCGTCATAACGCATTTCCAGCTCCCCAATCATCGGGAAATCTTTGCGGAAAGGGTGTCCGATAAAACCATAGTCAGTTAATAAACGGCGAAGATCGGGATGGCCATCAAACAATATCCCAAATAAATCGAAGGCTTCTCTTTCAAACCAATCGGCACCATTCCACAGATCCACTATACTGGGTACCAGCATAGAATCTTCTTCAATAAACACTTTTACTCGAATTCGATGATTAAGGGTAACCGACAATAAATGATAAACCACCGCATAGCGTGCTTTTTGCCACTGACTTTTAGGTTGATCTTGCCTGCCTCTTTCGAAGCCTTCTGCGGTTGCCTCATGAGTCGCCCATTCATCCAGACCATAAGTCAAATAATCGACGCCACAGAGATCGATCAATTGCTCGAACAAAAATTCATCATTATCGCGAAGCTGTTTTAGTAGTGTAACCAGATCTTTTATTTCGACTTCAATGGTCAACTCGCCCAGCGCATCACTGGAATCAACAATCAATTGTTCAAATTGCCGATTGACCGAATCTTTTAATTTTGAAAATGAAGGAGTCATTGAATTCTATTGCCTGTTTTACACTTGTCTCATGATGGTATTAGTGCGTTTGATCTTATTTTGAAGCTGAATAACGCCAAACATCAAGGCTTCAGCCGTTGGCGGACAACCCGGCACATAAATGTCTACCGGTACAATACGATCACACCCTCTAACCACGGCATAGGAATAATGATAGTAACCACCCCCGTTGGCACAGGAGCCCATCGAAATAACCCATTTAGGTTCCGGCATCTGATCATAAACACGACGAAGTGCTGGTGCCATTTTATTGGTCAAGGTACCAGCCACGATCATCACATCTGATTGGCGTGGACTGGGCCTGAAGACGATGCCAAATCGGTCAAAATCGTATCGAGCCGCACCCGCTTGCATCATCTCGACCGCACAGCAGGCCAAACCAAAGGTCATCGGCCACATGGAGCCAGTTCTTGCCCAATTAACCAGGGTATCAATTCCAGTGACTAAATAGCCCTTTCCAGATTGTTTTACTCCACCGGTTTCATTCGATAATGCCTGTTCCAATTCTGCGACTGTTTTTGGCTGTGCCAGTGTTGGCGGGATAAGCGCATTAGGTGCAGAAGGATTGTGTTTTTGGGTTACTCCCATTCGAGTGCTCCTTTTTTCCATTCATAAATGAAGCCAACCACTAACAATCCCAAAAAGACCCCCATGGCGCCAATCCCAAACCAACTCAATTCTTGAAAAACTACGGCCCAGGGAAATAAGAAAGCCACTTCCAGATCAAAAATAATAAACAGGATAGCAACCAGATAAAAACGGATATCGAATTTGCTTCGAGCATCATCAAACGCGTCAAAGCCACATTCAAACGGGAGAGTTTTGTCGAAATTTTCTTTACGAGGAGCGGCTAAGTATCCCACGATTTCAAGGAAAGCCCCAAAACCAAGGCCTATTGCGATGAATACAAGTATGGGTAAGTAGTTTTCTAACATGCTCTATCCCGTTTATTTTTAGTCAGCTAATCGGTACAGAACAGCCAACCACTATCAATAAGTCTTGTGCGGAACCCTCTTAAATAACTTCACTCAAAAGGATTCCCTAATCGGTCCGAGCTTATACTAGTTGGTTATCACCTTCGATGTCATTAAAAATTCAGGAAAAGTTTAATCTGAGCGGGTATATTGCACATAAAATAGTCAAAACCTGTTGATTTTATTGATTTTAAACTTAACAAGTCCGCTTTTTAAAGGCCTCGGCGAATCTGCTGAAATTGTCGGTAATTTATCGGTTATTGGACAAATCAATGCAGTGCACCAATAAACATCAATTGCGTGTCCGACTGATGAACCGCGCTGATAAAGCGCTTTATCTAGATAAAGATGAAGAATGAAGAATGAAATTGCGTAGGTTGTAGCAATACGGACAATAAAATCTCTGCGTAATCGAATAAATACACAATTATTGTCGCTGATATGCTTCCCGGCCAGAATTGTATGCATCGACCAAATGATCGATATCTTCTTGCTGATAAGGCCGCAATCCACTCATGATGATTTGTTTTTCACCGCTGCCGATGGATGCTCCCTCCGCTCTCAAGTCAAAATTCATAGTCACCATGCCACGCTTACCGGTCACATCAAAATGGCAATCTTGCAATTCCACCTCAGGTGCAACTTCAGAAAATCGATCAAAAGATAATTTCATCTGATCATAAATGACCATGGGTTTACGCGTATTAATCATCGAGCCTTGTTGTTTCATTAACTTGATAATGATGTGTGGAAAGGTTTTGCCAGAAAATGCCACATAGGCTCGAATCAAACCTTCGATGAAGACGCTATTGTTGGTCACTTCACCGCTGCTTGTCATTGAAAGCACTTTCTTTTGTTTATCATTCTCTGCAACAACGCCTTGCTCGGTTTGACGGAAATTAATGGGCATATCGCCAGCCACCATACCCTGAAAATCGAAGTGCATTTCTTGACTAATACCAAATTTAGAAAGTAACACTGAAAACAGCAGATCGCCCGGTACACAAAAACGGCTATTTCCAGTATTGTGCAATGGATTAAAATCCCCTGCAATCCGCTTGGCAAAATCGCTCCCTTGTTGCTTAGAAAATAAAAAGCTCTCGCCGGATTGAGTGTAATAATCTTCAGTAAACATAATGACTCCAAGGTCAACTTAGCGCCTGATTGTTAGCCATGTTTGTCGAATTGGCTGCTGCAGGACATTAAGATAAATTGACTATTCCTTGACCGATATTAAAAAATTTCGCGCACTATACAGGCCTTTGTCAGTAAATGCCACTAACCACGAGGCAGTTCTGGCGATTAATCAGTAGTTCCATCTTTATCACAAGCAATGTAAAATCTCCTTTTTGAGATCACATTTAGGAAAGAAAAATGGGCCGAGCCTACCAAAATCGTAAAGAATCGATGGCCAAAACCTCTGATGCCAACGCCCGAATATATAGTAAATATAGC
>CAZOBX010000428.1:0-1455 GCA_964578045.1 uncultured Kangiella sp.
GGGGTCAAAGGCCCAAGCGCCGCCATCGCTTCCCATAGGGACCCGGGACATGGACTCAATACCTCCGGCTACAATGAGCTGCTCCCAGCCGGAACGTACTTTCATTGCTGCCAAATTGACCGCTTCGAGTCCTGAAGCGCAAAAACGGTTTAGAGTCATGCCCGCGACATTTTCATCCCACCCAGCGGCTAGAGCGGCGGTTTTGGCGATATCCGCCCCTTGCTCACTAACAGCTGTAACACAGCCCATGACAATATCGTCAACTGCTTGAGTGTCGAAGTTATTTCGCTGGGTTAATTCGTTAAGCAATCCAGACAATAAACGGATGGGTTTTACTTCATGAAGGGTACCAGAGCTTTTGCCACGACCCCTTGGAGTACGGATGGCGTCATAGATGTATGCGTCGCTGGACATGATGAGTCTCAATAGGAATACAATGATACCCAATGTAATCGAGTTGTAAAGCAGAATAAATGACCAGAAATATCAGTTCACTGACCAAATCGGTCAAAGTGATTATTTTCCTCTAGCAGGTTCGATTGACGAGCGCCCTTGACGGTAGGCGCTCGGAGTTACGCCAGTCCATTTTTTGAAGTTACGATAAAAGACCGAGTCTTCCGAAAATCCTAACTCTTGAGAAATTTCACTGATCGATAAGTCCGATCTTAAAAGCAGGTTAACAGCGCGGTTTTTACGAACTTTATCTTTCAGTTCTTGAAACTGATGTCCTTCTTTACGCAGATGTCGTGCTAAGGTTTGGCCGGTTAATTGAAAATTTTCTGCGACTGAATCTAAGGTTGCATTATCGAGTTCTGTCAACATTTCTAAATGTGATTTTACCTGAATGGAAATACTGCTATCAGATTGATAATGGCTGAGTAAACATTCTGGAGAGTTGGCCAAAAAGGGCACTAAGGTTTCAGTATTTTGTTTAATCGTTTGTTCGAGATATGTTGCAGGTAACACTAACTGATTATTAGCCTGGTCGAAGTATACTGAAGTCCGATAAATTTGGCTGAGGTCATCGGCGATCAGCTCATCACTAAAGTCGAAATAAACCCGGCTCAATAATATCGGCGTATCGATCATCCAGGAAGCCCATCGCCATAATATAGTCATCATATTAGCGGTAAAGTAACCGTTATCCACCACTCCATTGGGTTTATTATTGAAGGTGAGTACGGCTTCTTCTCCTCTTTCGCTTAATGACCAGTTAAACTCGTCGCTCAATAAGCGAAAAAATTCAATCATTCTCAACAAAGCCCTGCGAAGATTTTCGCAATCGAGGGTAGCGTGGCAAAGCATTCGAAAAGTGCCAACTCGCAACGGCTTTTGAGTATAACCAACCGCCTCATCATCAACTAACTCAAACGCCAGGCGCATTAACGCTGCAAATTGTTCAGCGGTTAATATTCGACCCGGCTGTTGTAACGCTGCTTCTTCAACACCGATCTT
>CAZOBX010000428.1:1465-3190 GCA_964578045.1 uncultured Kangiella sp.
TGCATAAATGATTTTGAGCAATAAACAAGATGACTATCATAGCGGCTTGTGAGCTATCAAGAAACAAAAAATCTAATATAGAGCTTGCCAGACGGATATCTTAAAAAGTCGTTATTGCAATAATTCACTCAGGCTTATATTGCCTTCCTCCTTTGAAATCTAATATCCTAACCGTATCATCTATAACGCGAAACAGTACCCGATAATCACCTATTAGTAATTGTCGAACTACGTATGTGAAATATTGGCTCTCTGATGATTCATGGCAGCGTTCGGGCATAGATTCATGCGAAAATATTTTTTCAAAAATCATGTCATACCATTGTACTGCTACAGATGGTTTATCCAAGGCAATTACAAGTGCTTGTTTCCTGATCTTCTCAATAATGATCTGCGGGAGATCAACATTATAAATTTGCATCAGGATACTTATCTTTTAATTCATTTTTGAGTTCTTGAAACACTTGTTTTGCTGGTTTGGCCTGACCGTTTTCATGTTGTTCATTGGCTATAGCAATATTTTTTATGGTCTGTAGTAATTCGTGATTTTGAGCAAGCTGATCATAGGATTCAGGATCTACGATTACTACCGCAGCCTTACCGTTAACTGTAAGCACTTCGGGCTTCCTGGTTTCCTGAATACGTTTGATATGTTCGCTAGTCTTTCGGTTGAAGTCAGAAACCGGGTAAATGTCGCTTGTAGTGTACATAGCGCACCTCGCATGTAAATTAACAGTATATTTACTGTTTTACACTATATTGAAGAATCTCGCAAGCAGATAGGTCACAGTGATGGTTCATTATGGGTGTACCAATAGTAGGTTTTACAATGTCTAAATAATGGTAGACCCCTATGTCTCTTCTTGAGGATTGGTCTAAAGATGGAAAAAATATTGCCTTCAGCAGTAATCGGGATGGAAACTGGCAAAATTATAGGATACACGCAGATGGTTCTATGCCAGTAAATATTTCACAGAGTAAATCAAATGATTTTGCCCCATCATGGTCTGATGATGACTCGCACCTTGTATTTCACTCAGATCGAGCTTCAGGTAGAGCTAGTCAACGAGGTTCCCGAAAGATCTTTCTAATGAATAGTGATGGGTCCGGAGTTTCTCAGCTTACAAGGGACGATAATAGCAATGACTATTTTCCTCGTTGGTCATCTGATGGTGACAGAGTTGTTTACGATTCTAGAATTAGTGGAGGAAAAATGGAGATTTTTTCAATCAATAAAAATGGATTCCACCGCACTCAGTTAACTGGTTTGAGTGAGCGGTAATGGTGACCATAGAAAAGAAAACAAGGGTTAATTTGCGACGGGGCGTGGATGAGCGGTGATCAATACAGTCGATCGTATATTCGGGCGAGGCCCTAGTCTTAGTTTATAGGATGCTAAATCAACATTAGATCGCGTTGAAATATTTGTGCTTGATACAGAGCTGTAATAATCTGATTTGTGAAAGAAATCTCTTTTTTATCCTAGGGCCTGTTGATCCTTCATAATTCAACACTGCGCGGTGCTTTTTTATGCCTGGCAAGGCAGAAGAAGCGCTGTTTAGTCGTTCTAAATGAGTGACTGATAACCAAGTCAGGTGGAAAAAGCACCCGGCCCTTCGGATTGAGGCCAAAATATTGTCACTCTGTGTCGCTTAAGAGCGCCTACTTTTCTTTAAAGGACCTACTTTTAAGGTAGGTGTGAATTGTCAAAACTAATTATTCCTG
>CAZOBX010000429.1:0-3184 GCA_964578045.1 uncultured Kangiella sp.
ACCTCAACTCCGGATAAGAGCAGCCATCCAGCATCAGTATTTTAGCGACTCTCCGTGTTAAGTTTGCTTTCAATAGCTCGCTATTAACGCACAAACTTGCCTTGATAGTCGCCAAAATACTGATACTGGCAGATGAGCCTCTATTTAATCTGATGCTTTAAGGGATTACTGGCTACTCTTATCCGGAGTTAAGGTTAAATAGAAACAAAGCAGACTGTTTATCTCTTGGTTCGAGTCAGTCTGTCAGAATGCGTTGAATGATTAATAATAGGAAATTATGGATACCAACACCTTAACAGGACTAGAACAAGCCTACCGAGTAGCTCCCTCAGATGAATTAGCTAAAGTAATCTGCCTTGCTTTAATCGATTCAGATCGAGTCGATGAAATAAAGGACTATCTGGAGGGGGCGAAGAATATCATCGATGAAAATGATTCCCTAAGAGTCGCGGATGCTCTATATAGCGCAGAACAATATGAAGCAGCAATAGAGATTTTGTCAAATGAAATACCTCATCATCAAATTCTCTTGGCGAAATGCCTGAGGCAGATTGGCGAAACTGAAAAAGCACGTTCGACCTATATTTCAGCAATTAAGTCAGATGTTAATGCTGCGTCTGATGAATTAAATGCTCTTTTCGATGTTGAATCAAATCTCTCAGTTATTCAAGAGAAAAACCGGGAAGATACTCGACCAAAATTAAAAGTGGTCGAAAAGCATGATATGGCTTCAATAACCGAAATGACTCGTTATCGGCAAGATACTACGGATTTTTCCGATGTGATTGGGCTGGATAAGATTAAGAAACAAATCAATAAAAAAATTATCATGCCTTTCCAAAGGCCTTCGCTTTTTCAAAAGTTTAAAAAGAAAATTGGCGGTGGTGTGTTACTTTATGGACCACCCGGTTGTGGTAAAACATTATTGGCAAGAGCAACAGCGGGGGAATGCAAGGCTTCGTTTTACAATATTGAAATATCCGATGTACTGGATATGTATATTGGTGAATCAGAACAAAAGCTTCACGCTATTTTTGAAAAAGCCCGTGCCGACACGCCTTGTGTTATTTTTTTCGATGAAATTGAAGCATTAGCTGGAAAGCGAGAACACAGTAGAAATAGCTCAACTGCCAATGTCGTTAGCCAGCTATTAACGGAGCTTGATGGCTTCGCTCAAAATAACAAAGGGGTACTCGTTTTGGCGTCGACAAACGTTCCTTGGGCGGTGGATGTAGCGTTTTTGAGACCTGGTCGTTTTGATAGAATGTTCTTTGTACCTCCGCCAGATAAAACCGGCAGAAAAGCGATCCTTGAACACCATATGAAAGGTCGTCCGGCAGATAGCGATATCAATTTTTCGGCTTTGGCTTCCAAAGCAAATGGTTATTCCGGAGCGGATCTATACAATTTGGTTGAAATGGCCGCTGATGAGGCGATTGACGATTCCATAGAGTTAGGTGAACAAGTCACTATTTCTAACGAACATTTTAAGGTAGCGATAAAGGATTCTCGTTCGACTACCACTGAATGGCTAACTACCGCTAGAAATTACGCGAGATACGCTAATGAAGGCGGACGTTATGACGAAGTCTTAGAGTTCTTGAAACAACATGGAAAATAATTAATGAGTGCATACGAAATCATAGACGAACCCAAAGTAAAAAAATCAGAACATCTAATTGTTAACCCAATTATGGTGTTGTTCGTCGCCATTTTCCTACCTCTTTTTTGGATGCCCCCATATTTTGGTCGATGGTGGTTGCCACTAGTATGGCTGACCGTAAACGGTTACCTGCTTGGTAGTCCTTCTCTTATAAAAGAAATAATGATTTCTATCGTTGGGCTCCTATTTGTTTTTGGTTTATTGGAAGGGTTTATCTATATCAGTCAGATTGAACCTTTTGTTAATTTTAACTCACTACCGCAATACGCTAGTATTACCTTAAATGGTGCATTCTTTTTTATACTTTATCTAGTTGTTTTTAAACAGTCGGTTCCTTATGGCATTTATGTTTATTTGAAGAGGCGATAAAGACCATGCAAGAATTCAAGTTTTCGCAAGCTAATGATTCTTATCATCGCGGTCAATATGAGACGGCAATTGACTTGCTCAAAGAGTTGTTAGCAGATGACCCCAATGTAGCTGAATATCATGGATTGTTAGCGAGTTGTTTATTCAATAAAAAAAGAATTTACGCCGCCGAATATGAACTGTCAATCGCTCTCAAGCTTGATCCGCAAATAGCTTTTCTATACGTATTGCTAGCCAGAATAGGTTTACTTAAAAATAAAACCAAACAAGCAATTGAGTTTTGTGACGAAGCGTTAAATTTGGAGCCTGAGCATCTGGAAGCGATCCTTTTAAAGAGCGATATTTACTTGATCTTTGGTGATTATGATAATGCAGAAAATATGTTGGCCCAAGCTGCAAGCTTATATCCTGACTCCGTCTCTATTTCTCAGTACTACGGTGATTATTATTTTGCGAAAAATGACATTAAAAAAGCAGAACAATTTGCTATTGAAGCGCTTTCAATTGATCCACAGGATGAGGACTCCCATATTTTAATAGGAAAAATAAGATTAAGACAAGGGCAATTAGCAGAAGCAGAATATCATGCAAAATTTGTGATAAGAGAAAACCCAGAATCCAATGCGGCTTTAAGTTTATTTTGCGATATAAAGATGCGCAAGAACATATTTCTAGGACTTTGGTGGCGAATCAACTCAAAAATCAGCTCAATGTCTAATATACAATCGGCGGTTGTATTGATTTCCGGCTATCTAATTTTTATGCTGGCGTCTCAAGTTTTAAAAGACCTCGATTATGTAACCCTTTCTAAAATCGCTTATTACGCCTGGATTGGCGTTGTTATTTATTCATGGGTGGGAATTCCAATGTACTATCGTCGGTTGGAGAAAGAGCTGTCACAGTTTAGCTTTAATCCTGATTTTTAATGGCAAAACAATATTTTCACGGCATAAAGCTTGTGTTCCTGTTTAGGCAGGGACTTGTTAAATAATACTTCGTTTAAGCAACGAATTCCCTCCACGAAAGTATCACCTCTTTAAAATCGGATAAACCACATTCAGCAAAAGACTCTCCCTCATACAGGCTACTGTCTTGCAAGAGTGAATGGTCCTCTAAAAAATCATCGTCTAATGGATTTACTTCAACCCCACT
>CAZOBX010000430.1:0-3173 GCA_964578045.1 uncultured Kangiella sp.
ATTGACAATATTTTAGCCGCAACAGTGATGAAGTATGAAAGATAAACAGACCCTAAGTCAAAATCAAGCTTGTTAAAACTAAGCCTGCGAAAAGAAATCATAACGGAGTTACAAAAATATGTGTGGAATAGTCGGTGCAGTGGCACAACGAGATATATCTGAAATATTGATCGAAGGATTACGACGATTAGAATATCGTGGTTATGATTCTGCGGGTCTAGCGGTCATCTCGGACGGTAAAATATCTCGATTAAGGCGAGTAGGTAAGGTCGCTGAATTACAAAAAGCCATGAATGAGTCACCGATTGATGGCTGTATTGGGATGGCGCACACCCGTTGGGCGACTCATGGGGAACCAAATGAAAGTAATGCACATCCCCATTTTTCCAATGACTCCATTGCTGTGGTTCATAATGGAATTATCGAAAACTATGAAAGTCTGCGCCTTGAACTTAAATCACAGGGCTATGTTTTTGATTCAGAAACAGATACCGAAGTGATGGCTCACTTGATTGAGAGAGAGCGCAAATCAACGGAATCATTGATTGATGCGGTGCTAAAAGCCACCAAACTATTAGAAGGCGCCTATGGGACAGTGGTGATGGATGTTAATAGCCCTGACTGTCTGGTTGTCGCTCGCTCTGGTAGCCCACTGGTTTTGGGTAAGGGTATCGGTGAAATGTTTATTGCTTCAGATCAATTAGCGTTATTGCCAGTGACTCGACAATTTATGTTTTTAGAAGAAGGTGAAGTTGCTGAAGTCACTCGTCGTGATGTTAAGATACTGTCGCCGGACGGTAAACTGGTTAAGAGAAATTTTGAAGAATCAACTGTACAACACGATGCTGGTGATAAAGGCCAATTCCGTCATTTTATGATGAAGGAAATTTTCGAACAACCAACCGCAATCACCAGTACCTTGGAGGGCCGACTCAATAGCGATTCAGTGATTATTGAATCATTTGGCAACCGGGCGCCGGAGTTATTAAAAAAGGTAGAATTTGTACAAATTGTCGCTTGTGGAACCAGTTACCATTCCGCCATGGTGGCTAAATACTGGATAGAATCGATGGTGGGTATTCCTTGTCAGGTTGAGATCGCTAGTGAATATCGTTATCGTAAAACAGTGGTCATGCCTAATTCAATGTTTATCAGCATTTCTCAATCTGGCGAAACAGCCGATACCCTGGCGGCACTTCGAATTGCTAAAGAACAGGGTTTCCTTGCTAGCTTAACGATTTGTAATGTGCCGGGTTCTTCTTTAGTACGAGAGTCCGACATGGCGTTTATGACACGTGCGGGCGCTGAAATCGGGGTGGCATCGACTAAAGCCTTTACCACCCAATTGACCGGTTTATTAATGTTATCGACTGCTCTAGCCCAAACAAAAAAATCTTTGAGTGATACGGAGATCGCAGAAATTGTAAACCAGCTAAGGCATTTGCCAGCCGATATTAATAAGGCTTTAGAGATGGATCAACTCATTGAGCAGATCGCAGAAGAGTTTAGTGAAAAAGAACATTGTTTATTTTTGGGCCGCGGCGAGCAATATCCTATTGCGATGGAAGGTGCACTAAAGCTCAAGGAAATTTCATATATACATGCCGAAGCTTATGCAGCTGGAGAGCTAAAACATGGACCGCTGGCATTGATTGATCAAGATATGCCGGTGGTCGTAGTCGCTCCTAATAATGAACTAATTGAAAAATTGAAATCTAATATGGAAGAAGTACGGGCGAGAGGCGGTCAGCTCTATGTATTTGCGGATGATGCTAGTGAAATTGTTGAAAATACCGGGCTTAAAATTATTCATTGTTCAGCAAAAGGTCATTATGTTGCCCCAATTATTTTTACCTTACCGTTACAGCTACTTTCTTACCACGTAGCCGTAATTAAAGGGACCGATGTGGATCAACCGAGAAATCTGGCGAAATCCGTAACGGTCGAATAAAACTGGGGTCATAATAATAGCCACGTCTTACCCTCGTAGAATTGTCAGTATATAATTAACTTAAACAATATCAAAAAATGTAAATCCGAAAATTAGAGGAAGTTATGAATAAAATATTTAAAACAACACTGATCGTTTTGTTTGCTGGCATTTTTGCTAGCAGCAGTTTAATGGCCGCTACACGCACTTTAGTTGAAGGTGAAGACTATGAAGTGATGGGACCGAAAGGTTCTAAGACTTCAGAAGTGATGGAGTTTTTCAATTACGCCTGTAGTCATTGTTACACTATGGAAAGTTTTATTAATCGGTTCAAGAAAGAAAATACCGGTATCAAAATAATCCCTGTTCCAAACGATCTAGGTCACCCCCAGTGGCAAATTTATGTAAAAGCTTTCTACTTGGGTGAATTATTAAAAGTTCTGGATCAGAGCCATCCAAAAATATTTCACCGAGTCAACGTAGAAAAGAAACCCATCATCAAAGATGAAGATCTTAAAGCGTTATTCATGACGCTCGGTGTCGATTCTGCCAAATATGACCGAGCAGTTAAATCCGTTGCACTGGATATGCGGATCAGAAAGGCAAAACAACTGGCCAGAAAATATCGTATTTCAGGTACACCGACTTTTGTAGCTAATCAGCGATTCAAATTAAATAATCCGTCGTTAGGCACTAACGAAATGATTGAAAAAGCCCTAAAGGATCTGACAGCGGTTACTCTTTAGTCTTCAGTGGGTTTTGAATAGCCCTCTTGACTGGAAATACGGGAGTTTCTTACTTAATGTTTTAGCTAGTTTGTATTCAAAATAGCTAAAAAGACTAGTACAAGGACGTGCTGACACCCCTCCTCAAAATATTATCGTTATTCAGTGCTTAAAATATTCTCTCTCTTATTGTCAACTAATTCTCAGTTCATTCGATGTATATTCATTAATTTTATAACGCGATACAATTAATCTACCGACATTTTTTCACTTTAAATTCAACCGTTAAGCTTGGAATCGCTTAGTAGATATAATTATATAAAAGCGTTCAAATTCGATAAAAACTTGCAATTAAAATTTAGATAATTTATAACGATTAAAGCTAATACCCTTTGTAATTTAATAAGAGGCTTTTTATCAGGTCCGTGGGTTAGCTTATAGGAAGTGAAAAAAAAGTAGAAATAACTAACTATCGAAAAAGGATATCAAAACATGACAAATCAATTTAAGGTAAAAAG
>CAZOBX010000431.1:0-1265 GCA_964578045.1 uncultured Kangiella sp.
GCACTGCGACCTTTTCTGATATAGCAAATAGTCTTTCAGAAAAATACAATTTTTGGTTAGGTGATGCGTTTGCATCCGGTGGGAGTATTGGTTACGACCACAAGAAAATGGGAATTACTGCAAAGGGTGCCTGGGAGTCGGTCAAACGTCATTTTATGGAAATGGGAATAGATTGCCAGTCAACCGACTTTACTGCGGTCGGTATTGGTGATATGGCAGGAGATGTTTTTGGCAACGGAATGTTATGTTCTCGTCATATAAAGCTGATCGCAGCATTTAACCATTTGCATATTTTTATCGACCCGAACCCTGATTCTGAGAAAAGTTATTGCGAACGAGAAAGGTTGTTTAATTTACCTCGTTCAAGCTGGGAAGATTATGATGCTAAATTGATTTCGAAAGGCGGAGGTATCTTTTCTCGAACCGCGAAATCCATTCCCTTAAGTAAAGAAATTAAAAGTTGGTTAGGAGTGTCTGTTGATAATCTCACACCTAACAAATTGATCAATGAGATTTTGAAATCTCACGTCGACTTGTTGTGGAATGGTGGAATAGGTACTTATGTAAAGGCCACCAGTGAAACTGCCAGTGATGTCGGGGATAGAGCCAACGATAATCTACGAGTCAACGGCAACGAGCTAAATTGTAAAGTGATTGGTGAAGGAGGCAACTTAGGTGTCACTCAGTTAGGTCGGATCGAATATATGCAAAACGGCGGACGCGGAAATTCAGATTTCATCGACAACGCCGGAGGTGTCAATTGTTCCGACAATGAAGTCAATATCAAGATCTTGCTAAATCAAATCGTATCCAATGGCGATATGACTATTAAGCAACGAAATAAAGTCCTGGTCAGTATGACCGATGAAGTGGGCGAAATCGTTTTAAGAGAAAACTTTCTACAGGCTCAAACCATTAGTATGAGTGAGGAACGTTCAGTCAAGATGGTCAAAGAATTGATGCGTTTTATTCATTGGATGGAAAAAGAAGGTAAAATTGATCGCGAATTAGAGTTTTTACCCAGTGACGAAGAGTTACTAGAAAGACTTGCTAGAGATCAAGGGCTCACCAGAGCGGAACTTGCCGTATTAGCCGCTTATGGAAAAATGATCCTGAAGGAAGATTTGTGTACCCCAGAAGTTTCTAATGAAGGTTATTATCAAAACGAATTGGTTCGATATTTTCCGACGGCACTGCGCAATAAATATTCGCGACAAATGCAAAAACATCCTCTAAAAAACGAAATCATAGCGATGCGTTTAGCC
>CAZOBX010000431.1:1275-3121 GCA_964578045.1 uncultured Kangiella sp.
CCTTTAGAACCATTGATGAAACTGGTGCGATCCCTTCCGATGTGGCGATCTGTTTTACCTTAGCCAAAGAAATATTTGAAATGCCCAATATCTGGAAGCAAATAGAATCTTTAGATCACTCGGTACCGGCAAAGGTAAAAAACCATATGTTTTATCAAACTCAACGAATGATAAGACGATCTACCCGCTGGTTCTTAAGACATCGCCGTAAAAACCTGGCGATTAACGAAGGCATCGAATTTTTTAAGAGCGGGGTGGCCGCTTTGCAAAAAGACATCAAAAAAGCGTTGGATAAATCTGAAGTCGCCAACATACAAGAGGGCATCGAGCAATTGATAGAGCAAGGTGTTCCCCAACGATTAGCAGAAAAAGTCAGTTATTTAAGCACCATGTTTTCCGCTTTGGACATTGTTGAAATGTCAAAATTAACCAGCCTCAAAGTCTCATTAGTTGGTGAAGTCTATTATAAATTGGGCGCTAAACTTGAACTCCATTGGTTCCTTGAACAAATTACCGTTCAGCCAGTGGACAATCATTGGCAAGCTTTTGCCAGAGCAACCTTTAGGGAAGAACTTGATTGGCAGCAACGCAGTCTTACTGTGGCGGTTTTACATATGTCTAAAGAAGAAGCCAACGCCGAGGAAAGAATCATTGCCTGGATAATCGAAAACGATGCGCTGCTTGCGAGGTGGCAACAAATGGTCGCAGACTTCAGGGCAAGTAGTCGTCACGAGTTTGCCAAGTTTTCGGTGGCACTAAGAGAGTTATTGATTCTGGTACAAAGTAGTATCAGAGCCGCTGCTATCGTAAGAGAAGATGATTTTTCGTAAGTTAGATAGCTGAGTTTCTCCCTCTCCAATTTTTTTTGAGGGGGGGAGCAATTCAATAAAACACTTTGAATCGTTATGAAAGAGTACAATTCTCTTTAATCTTCATTTCCAACTCAGCAATCATATCGTTTTTTTGTTGGTCTGAATAAGACTTATAATTTATCTTACCATCCTGATCGGTAGTGTAAATTCGTCTTCCACTACTATAGATCAGTATCAGACGTTTCGCTTCCTTGCAGGCTTGCATGGTGTCCGTTCTTACTTTTTCTTTTTTCTTATCCGCTATTCGCTTATCGTCAGCTTCTTCATCGGCAATCGCCTGGACCTTATTTTGATGCCGAATCAGTGTCGAAGCTCTTTGTTTTGCCTTTAGCACTTCTGCCTCACTCGGCTGCCTTTTCATTTTGATTTGTTGGCTTTTTTCATCGATTGGCTTGTCTGAATAGTGGACTTTACCATTTTCATCAGTCCATTTATATACTTTCGACTGTGCTGTAAAAGCCAACAATGAGACGATGATTAGCGTGAGAATTCTAACAAGAATAGTGCTGCGAGTAAGGTTATTCATAAAAACTCATCTCCATAACAGAATTTTATTCCCTAATTTTGCCATATTTAAACCTCATATCGCTAGTATTACTCCTCCGAAAGGCAGATTTGTCCGATATACTTTCTTCAATGATAAAACAATGGAGACAAGATATGGTCAGTCGAATACCCAAAGATTCCGAAATAATGAGTTGGGACCCTGAAAACATGGAATCCTATTGGCAACAATGCCGCCGCTTTGATACGCGTCCAATATTGAGTATTCGGCACAGTCAGGAAATAAGCCAGGCCGCTTTTAGTGAAATGCTAAAGCGTTTTTCCAGTCAGCGACGTTGCAAGCCTGGCTTGTGAGCCGAACCGAGGACGAAGTGGAGACGACCGTCTTTCAAGTGTCGGGTTATGCGGCGGCGGCGGCGAAAGAGGGCGACCGGGCGAAAGCGGCAGATCGTCAATGTCTAGTGCTGATC
>CAZOBX010000432.1:0-3115 GCA_964578045.1 uncultured Kangiella sp.
TGACGAAAGCTGAGATAATGACCTATTTTGCATCACAAATTTAACTGCATATAACGAGCCGCTCAAGCATCGCTCCGGCCAAAAAATGGCCTCCACTGGACGCGCTAACACGCGCCGCTTAGCAAGGCGTTATGCGGCCGTATTAACCTTTATAATATCTGAGAAATAAGAATGAAAAATAAAATTATTGTAGTAACCATCCTTTTAATTATCTTAGTCGGCTTAGCTGGCAATACTCATCGTCTATTACCAGCAGCTGACGACCCTTGCCAAACTGATATATCACATTTGGGTCATGTTAACCAACTCTCTATGTTTCATTGTATTGGGCATACCGAATATGTCGTAGCTCCAGGAAAGGAGGACTTATTGCGAGTTGCACAGTGGGACCATCTCCATTCCTGGATGACTCTCGAATGGCATCTTCAGATAGGTTTTAGTGAACCTCATGCTAGTGAATTAATAGCTCTTTCTACGAATAAAAATGACTGAGCCAAATTGTAATATTTGAATGTATAGTTATGAGAAAAGTCCAATTGAACGGACACATAACAAAGGCGTGAAATGGATTCGTCAACCTGTCGCTTTTATTGTAAAAACACGCAATAAAAGTGACAGAATAACTCGCCACCTACGCTAGCATTAAGCACCATCAACAAACCACACAAAGAATTGAATAGAAATCATGGAAATATTTCAGGCCTTATTGCTCCTAGCAACATTATTATGTTCTCTTGTCGCGGGCTTCCTATTCGCTTTTGCAGTAGTGGTGATGCCAGGGATAAAGAGTTTAAATGACAGGGAATTTATTCGCGCTTTTCAGGTGATGGACCGTATTATCCAAAATAATCAGCCGATTTTCATATTGGTATGGATCGGTTCAGTGGTCGTTTTGATCACTTCAACTCTGCTTGGTATCGGTGCATTAGATGGAGTCGGGCGCGTTATTCTATCCGTCGCGACACTCGCCTATCTGCTAGGAGTTCAATTGCCGACAATCACCATCAATATACCACTGAATAACAAACTACAATCCGTTGATATCGACGCAATGAATGAAACAGCACAAAAAGCAGTACGTGATGACTTCGAAGCGCGTTGGAACCAATGGAATAAAATCAGGACAGTGATATCTTGCCTGGTATCTGCCCTGCTTATTTTTCTACTTTTTAGGCTTTGAAAGGATAGCGAATATACTGAGGCCTATCAAATCAAGTCTGAGAAACTACCCATTAAGTCATGCTAAGTTGTTCATCGATGGAGCGGCTGCCCGGTGTTTTCAGATTGCCGGTATGCAGGGTTTGTTTCTGCTCAATTAGCATCACCAGGCACTCCTCTTCTGCGACAGGATTATGTTTTACTCCTTTAGGTACCACATGCAATTCACCGGCCTGTAATTTTATTTTTGTGTGTTCGTATTCAATTACCAGCGAGCCTTTTAAAATATAGAACAATTCATCTTCATCCGGGTGCAGATGCCAAACAAAACTCCCTTTCAGTTTGGCCACCTTCACATAGCAATCGTCGACTGCTGAAATCACTTTCGGCGACCAGTATTCCGAAAGCGATTCAGCTAGATGTAATGGGTCAACAAGATCCTTTTCCAAAATGTCTATTCTCCACTATTTGGCTGATTAAAGGGTAATAATATTATCGGCACTATCACGGTCAATTAATTTTATATAGGGGTCGATACCGGCAAATACAGGTCGTTTTGGCACAATGACTTTAATAATGTTTTCGCCAGCAGTAATCAAATGTTTGTGAAGGTATAAAGGTTTGTCGTTAATCGAAATGTTATCCGGGTCGTCGATAAACAATCCAATATCGATCATTTCTGATAACTCAACTTCTGTTTCAACGCCTTGGCCATCCGCGTTAACTCGGCGTGCGTCTATGGTTAAACTCACTTCGAATTGATCGTCGTCGAGTTCCCTAATCTCAACTGTTTTAGCTTTTAAATCATACAAACTAATTTGTTCAAAAATATGCTTTATAAAACGTGATTCTTCATCACTGGTATCTTGGCTAACAAATGCCATCAGATCCAAAGTGGTCGGATAAGGGTCTTCACTGAATTTGTATTTGCTAAGAAAATCACTTAACGCTTGGTTCATTCTTTTTTCACCCAGTAAATCCACTAAAGACATCATCACCACCGCGCCTTTTCGATAATGAATGTATTGTTGATTTTCCACCAGCATTAGAGGTAACTCTTCGATTAATTCATTGGTTCGACCTCGTAAATAACGGTCTAATTCTGATTTAAGAATACCGCGTAATTTTTTCTCACCATACTTCTTTTCGGTTAACATTAACGCGCTGTATTGTGCTAAAGTTTCAACGATCATGGTGCTGCCTTGCACATTGGCACCGTCAACTTGTCCTCCCCACCATTGGTGGGCCATTTCATGGGCGGTCACATAATAGATCTGGTCAATTTCGTCTTCATCCCGCATATCGGTAATAAATCCGATCCGCTCAGAAAATGCAATGGTATTCGGGAAACTCTGAGCAAAATCACGATAGCCAGGAAACTCAATGATACGAGCTTGTTTGTGCTGATAGCCACCAAAGTTCTCGCTGAAGTAATCGACTGAATCTTTTACCCCCTGTAGCATCCGCTCAACATTAACAGAATGATCTTTATGATAATAAATCTCGATATCAACACCATTATGTTGGCTCTTTAGAGTTTCGAATCTCGCTGACAAATAGGCGAAATAATTTTCTATCGGAGCGTCCATTTTATAGTGAAAAAAACGACGACCTTTCTCACTCCATTCTTTTTTCAGATAGCCTGGTGCAATCGCTATTTGATCGGCAGAAGTAGAAACCGTGGTTTCGAATTCAAGATGGCCACTGGAAGGTCCTAGAATATTTTGTTGATAATAAGCTGTTTCATCCAATTTATGAGCACGTTTAGCCGGTGGTAATTCGTACTTTAGCCTTTCCGCCGCATCCGATAGTTCGGCTGAATGCTGATAACCAAATATTGGAAACATTTCGGTATTGTTAAAAAAGGTGCCATTTTTCACGATTTGTGTGGCTACATCTTTATCCTTAAAACCTTGCTCGTGGCGAATGACGTGAAAACTTCCGCTGCGTTGCTCTC
>CAZOBX010000433.1:0-2939 GCA_964578045.1 uncultured Kangiella sp.
GTCAGTCATATGAGAACTTCTATTGACATGATCAGTCGAGGGTTTGGTTTTGCCTGGCTGCCGGTAAGTTCAATTACTAGCGAGCTTAAAGACGGACGACTAAAGCCGCTTCCGTTAAAACATAGCGATAAGCGTAATACACCTCTGTATCTGATATTTAATGATGCCGATCGACTAGGGCCAGCGGCAAGAACTTTTATCGGCGAATTACGCTATCAGAGCTTAAATTTGCCTACATCCGATGATAGAGCAACATCTTAGCTCCAAACATTCTATTTATTCGAACGATAAAGCCGATTTATTGCCATTTTTATTCTTTTAATTAGCTAATAAAATGAGTCCTAAATATTAGTTATAGAGGACAATACGAGATGAATAAAATACACAAAGCGGCAGACAGAGGTCGAGTTGATTTAGGATGGTTGCAAAGCAATCACAGTTTTTCTTTCGGAAGTTATCATAATCCAGAACGCATGGGGATTTCAGTGCTGCGGGTTATCAATGACGATGTTGTCATGCCTGGTCAGGGATTTGGGGAACATGGGCATCAAGATATGGAAATCATTTCTTATGTTATCGAAGGTGCCATTGAACATCAAGACAGCACGGGCAATCGCTACACTGTTCCGGCTGGTGACGTTCAGCGAATGAGCGCGGGCAGTGGTATTCGACATTCAGAATACAATGCTTCAAACACTGAAAAGGTCAACTTTTTGCAAATCTGGATCCAGCCTAAACTGAAAGGGATAGCGCCGGGTTATGAACAGAAAACCATTAAACAAAACGGTTTATTAACCCCGTTAGTAACGCCAAAAGGTGTCAATGGATCTCTGTCTATCAATCAGGATGCCAGTATATATCGATTGAAACTTTCAACGAGTGAGTCATTTGAATTGAAAACAGCAAACCGTATTGGTTATTTGTATGTGGTATCCGGTAATCTGGTATCAGGTAATCGGGTATTCAGCAAAGGTGATGCTTTTTCTTTAAATCCGAATGAATCTATTCTGCTTGAGGCAGAGCAGGACTCCGAAGCAATTTGGTTTGATTTACCAAACGTCAATTAAAGTGGAGTTAACAACCTTTATTCTAATTGGCGGTGTGGTCTTTTTAAGCGGGATATCGAAGTCAGCATTTGCGGGGGCACTCGGTGTATTTGCGGTGCCCTTGTTAATGTTAAAGTTACCAGCAACCGAAGCGATTGCATTGATGTTACCCATCTTGATTATCGGCGATTTACTCAGCGTTAAAAGTTATTGGAAAAAATGGGATACTCACTTGCTGTACTCGCTTATTCCTGGGGCCGCTTTGGGGATCTTTATCGCTCATTTGGTGGTGAATTTTGTTTCTATCACTCAATTGAAAAATACCGTTGGGTTTATCTGTATTATTTTTGCGCTACGTGCTTTACTTCTCGGTAATAGTAAAATTAAGCAACTCGATAATAAAGCCGGCAGTCTGATTATGTCAGGACTATCCGGTTTTAGTAGTACGCTGGTCCATGCTGGCGGACCACCGCTGATTATTTATTTGACCTCGTTAGGTCTACCACCGCAAAGATTTATTGCGACCGCGAGTGTTTTTTTTGCTGCGATGAATTTATTCAAATTGTTTGGATTTTCACTGTTAGGTATTCTGAGTTTTAATGAAATATCTACTGCAATTTTATTTATTCCTTTGGCATTGATCGGTAATTGGTTTGGTTTAAGAATTCAGAAGGACTTGAATATGGATGTTTTTTTGAAAGTCATGAATGTACTGCTTTTGATTCTTGGTGTTGTGATAGCAAGTGACATGGTCTAATGGACTGATACAATCCCAGTTAAGAGATAATTCACTTAACTGGAGAAATAACATGACCACAAGAAAGAAATATTCACAGGAATTTAAATTAGATGCAGTCAGTCTAGTTTTAGCGCAATGTTACGCTAGTGCTGCTGATTCTGTTCGCAGTTTTTAAATTTAGATTTTCATATTATTTTTGCGACAATCGCTTCAAATCGTCCCAAATGTTGGTCGCAATGGGGCCAATTGGTTTGTCGATTTTCCGTACTGCCTGTATTTCTATCTTGACAGGTTTAATATTTTGGATTTTAAGAGGGATCAAACTCCCATTTTGTAGTTCGTCCTCGATCATATGAAATGGCAGTCTTCCCCATCCTAGTCCTTCTAATAACATTTGTTTTTTAGTCAGGAAATCATTCACCAACCAAATTCGTCCGCCTTCTAATACACCGTGTGATAATTTATTCATTTCCTGGTCACTACTGTCTTTTACGATCACCTGAACGTAGTCCTTCATTTCATCGAAACTCAGTTCATGAGTGGCGTGAACTGGACAAAAATTGGGAGCTGCAGATGGGATCATTTTAATATGGGTTAATTGAATAAACTCAAGTTTAGGGTGTTCTTGCAATTTTGGAATTAATGCTATGTCATCCGTTCCATCTAGAACCCCTTCTACAGCACCATGGAGATACTCGGAACCTAAATACAATTTAGTTGAAGGGTGTTCTTTTTCGTAGTGTTTAAGCAAGCCTGAAATTAACGGCAAAGGAAAAACAGCGTCAATTGCTATGCGAATTTCAGGCTCTTTACCCATTGACAGCTGTTTCCCTAATAGCTCTAAAGACTTAGTTTGATCCAGTACCCTTTTGCTCTTCTGGTAGAAAGCCTCTCCTTCAGGTGTCAATACTGGCCGGTATTGGTCACGAGAAAATAGCTTTAATTCGAATTCCTCCTCTAACTTTTTGATAGCGGCACTGATCGATGGTTGACTAATGAAAAGGTGTTTAGAGGCAGCATTAAAACTGCCTTGAGTGATAATCGCGTCTAACACTTTGAGTTGATCATAGGTCATGATAAAACCTCTATATAGATATATGCAATCAAGATTATAACTTAATAATACTTTTTTTTAATGAAAATCAGTACTATCA
>CAZOBX010000434.1:0-2930 GCA_964578045.1 uncultured Kangiella sp.
TATCACAATGGCGAGCCCGCACTCGAAATCAATGGAAGCCGAGTGGTGCGATTATTTACGCGGTCGGTTTTACTCAGGATGACCGATTTATTTTTAGTGAAAGCTCCGCCGGTTTCGGTGAAAAATGGCCAATAGTGCAAACCAGTCAATAGTGTTATAAATAAACAAAACAGGTAGAACTAATCACTTATCACAATTTCGTAACATTTTATTTTAACCCGTCGTGGGCACTTGTGAACTACCAAATGCGATGTCACAATGCTACCCTCTCGAAAGGAGCTATGATTTATATGGCTATTTAACTTGGATCAAACGATGGTAAAAATATCTTCACTTTCAGAAAAAGAAATTTTAAAGTTTTTGCTCGACGGAGATGAAGCGGTCTTTAACCAAGTATTCAGTGCATATTATAGCTCGATGCAAGCAGTTGCTTACGCAATAGCTGGTCCGATAATCGCTGATGAGGTGGTACAAGAAGCCTGGCTTTCTGCGCTTAAAGCGTTGCCAAAATTCGAAGGTCGTTCGTCGTTAAAGAGCTGGTTGATTCGAATTGTCGCCAATGAAGCCAAAACCCGCCGGCGCAAAGAAAACCGTTCGGTCTCTCTCGAAGCGATACAAGATACCTGGGCAACTGATCCTCGTTTTACTGAAAATTCACATTGGAAAAATCCCAGCTCTCAATGGCATGGTGATACTCCAGAAGACATTCTTGTTGCTGATGAGCTAAAGAATTGTATCGAAAAAAACATGTTAAAACTTCCAGAAAACCAGCTCGCGGCCTTACGCCTTAGAGATGCAGGTGGGCTTTCTATGGAAGAATTGTGTAACATCCTTGAAGTCAGTTCTTCTAATGTGAGAGTCCTACTACATCGAGCCAGAGATAAAGTGTTACGCGTAATTGATCATTTCCAGATAACAGGAGAGTGCTGATGATGCCCAATTGCAAACAGGTTGCAGAACAAGTCTCCGAAAATATTGATCAACCCTTGACCGGATTCCGCTGGTTCAATTTTAAATTGCATTTAATAATGTGTGCTATTTGTCGCCGCTATAGTAACCAACTTGAATTGTCTGCCAAGACTGTAGAACTATTGGTTGAGACAAACCAACCCAGTGAAGAGCTACGCGAGAATGTCACTAGAAGCTATAAAGAAATCCATTGCAAACACCAACATAATGAATAACATGGTGTTTCTTCCGCAGAAATAATTGCCAACAGAGCCCGCCTATATTTTACTGACCAGATTTTTGCAATGCTTCGGGAACGTCGAAATCACCTTCCGCTGAGACCAACATTTCATTTTCAAAATACAAAGTCAGTTTTTGGGTTCTGTCGAGTAGATCATTTCGACTTTGGTACGAATACAAATAAATCCATTTATCATCTGAAAAACTATCGTCAACGACCGGATTACCTAAAACAAAAATCACTTGATTTTTGGTTAGTTCGGGGCGTAGTTTATCAACATCCTTTTGGTCGATGATATTTCCCTGTTGAATATCCAAGGTATAAACACACGAAGATAAAAAAAGAACTAAAATTATCAGTAACTGCCTGACCATGAAAATACCTGTATATAATTTAACCTGGATAATTAAGAATAAAAATTTTGTCACCAAATAGACCCTGAAAAACCTGTTCATCCCAGACAACGCACGGGGTCTCTCGAGGCATGGGCGTATTCTATATGAATTTGTGCAAAACGGGGTAAAAAAAGCATATAATACCTGCAAATCTCTAAAATACTTAAACCTAACTAAATCATCAGTCTGGATGCTACAGCTAATACCTTAAAGTCTAAGTAATCTATGACCATGATATATAGTCACTCGAATGACAAATTAATTCCATTGAGTGACCTTTTTTTTGCCAGGAGCTGATAATTGAGCAATCAACAACTCAAAGACGCCGGTCTTAAAGTAACCTTGCCGCGGGTCAAAATACTGAACATGTTAGAACGTTCCGAGGAGCGTCATTTAAGTGCAGAAGATGTTTACAAATTGTTGCTATCCTCCGGTGAGGATGTGGGATTAGCGACGGTTTATCGTGTTTTGACCCAATTTGAATCGGCAGGTTTAGTGTCTCGTCATAATTTTGAGGAAGGTCACGCAATTTTTGAACTTAGCAGCGAACATCACCATGATCATATGGTTTGTGTTGAAACCAATGAAGTCATCGAATTTATCAACAAAGAAATCGAAGAATTGCAACATAAAATAGCCGATGAACATGGATACGAACTTATCGATCATAACTTAGTGTTATATGTAAAAAAGAAAAATCGTTGACCAACAAGATAAAAATTGGTTAGAGTCGGTTGCTATGAAAAACACACTTTCGAAAAATAATATCTTTATTGACTTTTGTTCACTCAATAGAAAGGGGTGATTGTTATTCGGAAGTAGCAAAGAATATCAAAAACCTCCTAAATTGGAGGTTTTTTTATGTCCAGGGATGGACGGTCAGGATTTTGTTCCCGACAAAACCTAAGTACCTATATCCGTATAGGCAATGTAGCAAAGAGCCAAGGTTGGCGGTGTGGGTGGTGCGTCTTAGGGGCAATCAGTTGCTAAGGGCTATTATCATTTTTGGAATTAACTATGGATTCATCTAAATCAAAGCAACACACTAAACAAGCGAATGCTGCCGCCGGCTTAGGTGAACTCCGAGAAACGATCAGTGAGCTCGACAACCAGCTATTGCTTTTACTTAGCAAACGACGCAACCTGAGCCGTTCGGTCGCCAAACAAAAACAATTTACCGATAAACCACTACGCGACCAAATCCGTGAGCGAGAATTGCTTGAATTGTTAGTCAAAAAAGCCAGTCAAATGGACCTGGACTCTCATTATGTGACTCGCTTATTTAATACCATCATTGAAGATTCTATTCAGTTTCAACAAGATTACCTGCAATCGCTAAACAATCC
>CAZOBX010000435.1:0-2903 GCA_964578045.1 uncultured Kangiella sp.
TTTGAGTTAGAATGACTAACCCTAAAATTCCATGCCTCAAATATGGTAGCTTATAACCTTGCTGGAATCTGCATTTTGAGGTAGCACGGGTATCTTAGTGTTTTCTTTAGGAATATTCAATTACTTAGCGATTCTAACTGATATTAAACAACTTACCTCTCACCATTTCTCTATATTCTCCCGGAGTCAGTTTGGTTTTTTGCTTAAATTGTCTGGCGAAAAACGCATTATCTTTGTAACCGAGATGGTCAGCTATATCCTGGTGATTGAGATTGGTTTGTTTTAATAACTCTTGCGCGGCTTTAATCTTTAGATCAACGCCATAAGCCAGCGGTGACTTACCCACTGCACTTTTAAAACGCCGAGAAAAATTACGGCTACTCATATTGGCCATTTCACTCAGTGATTGAAGGTCAAAGTTTTGTGAATAATGCATTTGCATCCACTGCTGAACTTCAACAATGCCTTCATCAGGATGACGGCTGGCGCCTTTGGCGAACCAGGGCTTGTCGTAAGTGCGGTTAATTTCATGGCTGTAATGTTGTTCGATTATTTGACTGACATCTTTACCATACTGATTCTCAATAAAATAGAGAGTCAGATCAACCAACGCATTAATACTGCCAGTACAGGTTATCGAGCCATCTTGAGTAATAAAGTGTTGCCTTTGAAGGTTGACTTTTGGATATCTTTTTTCAAATTCATCAAAGTAATACCAATGAGTGGTAGCGACTTTATCATCTAGCAATCTGGCATGAGCCAATAGGCAAACTCCGGTCCCGGTGGCGACAATTTGCACTCCTGCCTGATGTTGGTCCTGCAACCATTCTATTAACTGCGGGTGCTTTGCAATCACCACCCCTGGCTTACCCCAAATGGGAGGAACAAAAATGGTATGTGCCTTGGGTGCTGTTTTAAGATTATAGTTTGGCAGTATATTAATGCCGTTGGTTAATTGAATGGCGCGAATCTCCTCCCATGAAGAAGAAACAATTTGGCATTCCCATTTAAGTCGATTGCCCTGATTGATTCTGGCGATTGACCTCGCCGAGCTGATCATTTCCATAGGCAGGCTCAGGCCCGTTAAGAGTGCTCGTTGGTAACAAATAAAAAGTGATGGGTGCATCACGTCTCCGCCTGAGTTATCGGCTTATTAGTACAATATGATGGCTATATTATCCTATATTTAATCTTATTTTACCACTATACTAGCGGCCAATCCCCAGTTGTTACCGTAGAGCGGGTGCTAACCTGTCCTATGTTTTAGAGATGTATTTATGAAAAAATTGCCCGTTATTGTTGGTTTTGGTGGTATTAACGCCGCTGGTCGTAGCTCCTTTCATCACAGTTACCGCAGAATGGTCCACGAGGCATTACCAGAATCCGATACAGCACCTATGTTTAAAGGCCTGGCAGCGCTTACTAATCAGCCTGCAGATACCGATAAAGAAACCTTGCTGTCGCAAACATTAATCAGAAAGATCGAAAAACAGACTTTTGATCTTGATGAAATCAATATCCATAAAAAAGCTACCTTAAAATCGAATGCGGAAAACATTCATTTCCAGATCAATAAAAGACAGTTACCTAAACACATTCCTGATAACTGGAATATCGAAGAACTTGAAAAAGGACGCCTAAATGTCACCATCGAAGGTGAGTTGGAAGTCATGATCCCCGAAAAACATCGCTCGGCAGTCACCAGTGCAGGTCAGGTGCCAACTGGCTTTGATCCCGCTATTTTATACACCTCAAGAAATCAACCCAAAGGCCTTCAATTAACCGTCTTTGGAGCGTCTGATGCACTGCAATCGATCGGAATCGACTGGCAGGAAATTTTGCGCCATATCCAGCCAGACGAAGTCTCCGTTTATGCAGGCTCTGCCATTGGACAATTGGATGATTTTGGTGGTCGAGGTCTTGCACAAGCCTGGTTGAAAGGCGGTCGAGTCAGCTCCAAACAAATGCCGCTGATGCTCTCTCAAATGCCCGCCGATTTTATTAATAGCTATATGATTAATAGCGTCGGTTCTACCGGAACCAATCTAGGCGCTTGTGCCACCTTTTTATATAACCTAAGACAAGGGATCGGTGATATTCAATCAGGTGTCGCCAGAGTGGTTATAGTCGGTGGTGCAGAAGCGCCCGTTGAACCGGAGGTTATCGAGGGATTCAAAGCCATGGGAGCGCTGTCAGAAGATTCGCAACTGGCCGAACTTGACGGTACGGATACCGTTGATAACCGTAGAGCCAGTCGACCTTTTGCTGAAAATGCAGGATTTACCATTTCTGAAGGCTCTCAGTTTTTTGTGATAATGGATGATGAATTAGCGCTCGAATTAGGAGCCACCATTTATGCATCAGTTGCCGATGTTTTTGTTAACGCCGATGCCAACAAAAAATCCATTTCATCACCGGGAATAGGTAACTATGTCACAGTGGCTAAAGCCATGTCACTGGCTAAGAATATTTTAGGCGAAGAAGGCGTAAAACAAACTTTTGCTCAGGCCCATGGAACAGGTACTCCGCAAAATCGAGTCAGTGAATCTCATATTCTTAACGAGGTCGCTAAAACATTTGGGATAGAAGATTGGAACGTAGCGGCGATTAAGTCCTATGTCGGACATTCTCTCGGTCCTGCCGGTGGCGATCAACTGACTGCGACTTTAGGTGTTTGGGAATATGGGGTTATACCTGGCATTAATACCATTGATAAAATTGCTGATGATGTGTTTGATTCTAACTTGCATTTTTGTATTGATCACACAAAGGTCGGCGATAAAGGCGTCGAAATGAAAGCCGCGATTATCAACTCCAAAGGCTTTGGTGGAAATAATGCCACCGGTTTAATTTTAAGTCCGCATACCACCATGGAAATGCTGGAAAACAAATATGGGCCTGCG
>CAZOBX010000436.1:0-2896 GCA_964578045.1 uncultured Kangiella sp.
GCTTAAGTAAGGTGAAATATAGAATACTTTAAACTGATTATCCGTTACAGATTCAAAGTGTTGATTATTTTTGCAGTACAGAATTGGTAATTGTATACTGTACTTGTTAAAGTTTAATAGAACTGTACTGGTAATTATTGCCTCTTAGCATAAAATCCTACTACTTAACAGGGCTTTATCTACTAACTCAACTGATTAATTTAGGATAAGTCAAAGGGAAACGCAAAAAAGTGAAATTATATCAACAACTTGCAGACCACATTCGAGCTATGGTCGATCAAGGTGTGTACTGTCCAGGCGATAAACTGCCGTCTATAAGACGTTTATCAATTCAGCGAAAAGTGAGCATAGCCACGGTTCAAAAAGCACTGGAAGAATTAGAGGCATGCGGATTGATTGAAGCAAAACCTAAGTCTGGATTCTATGTTCGAATGCCTGTTATTAAGTCAGCAGATTATCCACCAATATTAGTGCCCTCAGCACCAAAACCAGTAAAAATTCATGAATTAGCCAGTAGAATTTTTCATCAATGCGAAAGTAAGAGCATAAATAATTTGGGTACATCCTATCCTGCACCGGCCTTTTGCCCATCTAAAAACATACAAAAGATTGCTAACAAACTGATTAAAACCCAAATTAATGAGGTGATTGAAGTTCACTTTTCGCCTGGAAATTTGCTCCTTAGAGAAACTTTAACAAAAAGGCTAAATGAAGCTGGCTGTCGGTTATCAGTTGATGATCTGATAATAACTAATGGTTGTTTAGAAGCATTATCCATTTGTCTTAGAGCGGTGGCTAAACCGGGAGATACTATTGCGATAGAGTCACCTGGTTTTGTTGGCTTACTACAATTGATTGAGTCCTTAGGTTACAATGCATTAGAAATACCTTGCCACCCTGCAGATGGATTAAGCATTGAAGCAATAGAATTAGCGTTGCAACAATGGGATATTAAAGCCGTTGCAATCGTGCCTACTTTCAGCAATCCGTCCGGGTCAAATATGCCTGAGGGCAACCGGAAAAAACTCGTTGAATTGCTTGCAGATAAAAATATTCCTCTTATTGAAGACGACCTTTTTAGTGATTTGGCGTTTGATGGTTCGCGAATAAAACCGTGCAAAGCATTCGATAAAAAGGGGTTAGTGCTATATTGCTCCTCGGCTTCAAAAACAATTGCGTCAGGATTAAGAGTGGGTTGGATCGCTCCGGGCGCTTTTTATAACGAAGTCTCTTATTTTAAAACCTTTACTAATATCAGTGCGCCGAATTTTGGTCAAATGGTGGTTGCTGAGTTTTTACAAAGTGGTCGGTATGATCGTCACTTACGTCAGATTACCAGGCTGTTCGCTCAAAGAATGTTTTTATTTCAACAATTGATTGAGATAAATTTTCCAAAAAATACTCAGGTTTCACGTCCACAAGGTGGCAGTATTCTTTGGGTTGGGTTGCCTAAGTTGATTGATGGATACGCATTTTATCGCAGAGCTCTTGATATAGGGATCGCTATAATTCCAGGACAGTTGAGTAGTACTTCTGAAAAGTTTAACCATTTTATTCGTATTAATTGCGCTTGTGAGCCAAATATTGATATTAAAGAAAGTGTTATTAAGCTTGGAGAGCTAGCTCATCAAATGAATCAAGAATAACAGATAGAATAAAGACGGAGAAGTGGACCCCATTGTTTGGACAGTCAATCTACTTTTATAATCGATCATCAGCATGTTTATGTCACCTTTGGAAGATTAGATGGCAGATCATAGTAAACCTGATCCGATGTCATTCGGTCAAGTGAATTGTTAGACGGGCCAAAGATCGAATTGCTAGACAGTCTACAGAAGTACAGAAACAGACGGAGACGGAAAGATAAATTAACAGAAGGATAGAGTTACTGAACAGACTACAAAATAAAATGATCGGTGTGTCTGGAAAAGTGACAATTTTAATTATAAGACTCAAGAGATTTTTATTTAATAAAAAACTAATGCAAAATTTAGCCCGCCATCCGTTACTAAAAATGAACGGCGGGCTAAATATTTTTCCATGTTGAGTTGGTCTTCGATAACAGGTCAACGAGAATTATTTCTGAAGAAAAAGATCTCGCTGTCCAGCTAACGATTAGGTCAACTAACTATTATTGTGCACAGATTGAAACGTCATCAATGCCAGCTTCAACTAAATCTCCTGTTGCAGCACCATCGGCCACTCGGACTCGGAACTGGACCTGGTCACCCGCACTGGCTGTGGTGTTTGCTTCAGACCAGACTGCATTGCTGGTTACATCACCAAATGAGGCCATTGAAGTGTAGGAGCCACCATTCACAGAAATTTCCAAATCGAAGAAATCACCCGCATCATCACCAGCGTCCCTTTGGCCGTGATAGTAAGCGACGGAAATATCTGAAGCTTGAGTGACAGAGTATACGGGAGAATTAACGATGCACTCTCCGCCGTCAACATCATTTACCCCTGCACTAGAGTTCACAGCTGAGAAGAACGCATTGCTGCCACTGTTTGCGCCGGCTAATTGAGTGATTACCCCACCATTGGAAACCTCGGTTGGTGAGCCGACTACAAACGAGCCTGTAGAACAAGAACTTGCCGCATCATTGGTCCATCCGCCATCACCAGACTCGAATCCTTCATCAACATCACAATTGGGTGGGATTACCACAGTAGGTTCATAGTTTGCGTAGACAGAGTAAATAAAATCGGACTGTGAACCCGAACCATAACTTGCAGGCATGCCACTTGCCCAACCAACACCAGCATCGTACCGACCAGGTGTGCCTACTTCATAGCGGATACCTGGATTGGACTCATACACCCAAGCCAACCAGACAGTATCGCCACCCGCAACGGTTACATCGCTGGTTAACGAAATCGTTTGCCATCCAGT
>CAZOBX010000437.1:0-2794 GCA_964578045.1 uncultured Kangiella sp.
ATATTGAACCAGCTATTTTGGAATTTAGCCGTACTCATTAACTTGTTTAATACTTTATTGAATTCAAGGATTGTTTTAGTCGATACTTTTTTGCTAAACATAAAGCTCGCTGGATGGCCCAAAACGATAAACGGCAGCTTGGAAATATTGTCGTTAAGCGTTTTAGTTCTTAGTTGATAGGAGATGATATAGGGATCCTCAAGGATTCCATCTATCTCTCCAGAATTAAGTCGTTTAATGTTTTCTTCGGTATTATCAGCATAACTTAAAAATCGATTGTATTTTTCGTTTTTTTGCCACTCTTCAACTTTATCGCCGTACAAAAAATTACGCGTTAGAGCCAACTTAAACTTAGAGGATTTTAACTCTTCTATACTGCTTTGATAGTAATTAAGCAGGTCTTTTTTACGTACATAGATAACAAAGACATCTCGCCGATAAGCTAACGAAAAGTTGGCGAACTGAGATCGTTGCGGCGTATTGGTTGCCCCTGGCAAAAAGTCAATACGACCATGTTTTAACTCATCGAGTAATTCTTTCCAGTTCCCCTGGACGAAACTCAACTCACAGTCCATTTCATTAGTAATACTCCTTACCAGATCTAGCTGGATCCCTTGCAATTGACCTTGATCATCTAAAAACTGAAGTGGTTCTCGACTAATCCAGCCAAAGGTCAGATGGCACGAGGTTAACTTACTGGAATTATTTTCTATTGCCAGGTTTTCTTGAGAGAAAGCCATATCAATAATCGTAAAGTTGATTAGAAACAGTAGCTTAACAATAAACTCAATTTTTTTTATTGATAGCACCTTAGGCCTGTCGCGATTTATCAGGAAATCCATTAAGTTTAGTTCAAGTTTTGATATTTAGTCGAATAATAAATATACCTTGAGGTCAGTTAATCTTTTTCCATTGCAAACCATGAAGTTCGAAAGCGCGGCAAAAGCAGTACTCTTTTTAGCACTTTATTAAAATACTGTACTCTGCTTAACGAAATGTTTTTCTTGCTAAACATGAATCGAGATTTATGTCCAAATATTGTTATCGGGAGCTTGGATATTGCGTTAGAAAATTCTTTTTTTGCCAGCTTATAAGAAACAACATAGGGGTCTTCTAAAAAACCATCCACTTCACCAGATATAAGTCGATGAGCATTTTCTTCAGTACTATCAGCATAACTTAGGTAACTATTGTATTTTTGATCTTTTTGCCAGGCTTCTATTTCGTCCCCGTACAAAAAATTACGAGTAAGTGCCAGCCTGAATTTACTCAACTTTACATCTTCTATATTTGTTTGAGTGTATGTGCTCAGCTCCTTTGTTCGCACATACAAGGTAAACACATCTTCTCGATAAGCAATAGAAAAATGGCCGTACTGAGACCGTTGCTTAGTTTTGGTTACATTAGAAATAAAATCAATATCGCCATTTTTGAGTTTATCAATTAAATCGATCCAATTTCCTTGTACGAAAATTAATTTACAACCCAATTTTTTGGCGATTATACTCACAAATTCTACTTGAAGACCCTGCAATTCACCTTGTTCATTTATGTATTGAAGAGGTGTCCATTCTGTCCAGCCAAAGATCAATTGACAGTTTGGGTTTTCTGCGACGGGCATTAATGGAGAAACCTTGCTATCAGCCATAATGCCCGGGCAAGTTAGAACGCCCAACAGAAATATAAGGTACCACAATTGGAGATTGATTTGCTTCAGCATTACATTTTTGAGAGTTTATTGATTGCGGTAAATTCAGTTTAGTACACACTAAATAAATTGCCGGAATAAAATGTAACAATCGTCCAATCGCCTTTTCTACGACGGATATGATATATTTGTCCAGAAAAATCGGCTTGGACGGGACCAAAATGAAAAAAAGTAATATGGATCATCCTATGAAGGTCATTAAATTTGGCCTGTTGTTGATCAGTTTATTTCACTCAATGTCGGCATTGTCAGCCCCCTCGATCTACGAAAAAGCCATAAATCATCCATTAAGGCCCTCGTCAGACCGAATCAAAGATAGCGATCGAAAACCATCAATAGTCTTACCTTTTAGCAAGATTATATCGGGCGACAAGGTGTTAGAGATAGGTGCTGGCGCTGGATATACCACAGAGCTGGTTTCCCGGATTATAGGAGACCAAGGGCATATTTATGCAGAAACACTTTCATCAAGCAGAATTGCAAAAGGGCGACTTGTCAACGTGACGGCATTGAGGCGACATAAACTCTATCAATTGCCGGATGTTTTACTGGAAAATTCTGTTGATAAAGCTCAGTTGGACGTGGTTATTATTTTCTTTGCGTTGCACGATATAATGATGAATTCGCGCATCGATCAGGATGAATTTTTAGCTAATATTTACGAGCTACTGAAACCGGGAGGCTATTTTGTTGTTTTGGATAACGCTGCGCTACCGGAGTCAGGACTAAAGGACACTCGAAGACTGCATCGGATCGGAGAAAACTACGTTAAAGAAAAAATTATATCGGCCGGTTTTAAATTCGATGCTGCTTCGCAGGTGTTGAGAAATCCTGATGATGATGTCAGCAAGTCATGGCGATCAATCAAAGGAAAACAAGACAGGTTTGCGTTTCGGTTTATGAAACCTGAAAAGAAATAACATTTTTAACTTAGTGTTGATGTTCCATTCGTTCGATTTCACCGGGTTTTGAAAAATATTTTCGGCCAGATTCTTTTAAGGTTTCGGGCACTATTGTCGGCACATGGATGCCAATGCTATTTTTGGCATTGATTCGTTTATCCAAAATTTCCCTACCCTGATTCGA
>CAZOBX010000438.1:0-2789 GCA_964578045.1 uncultured Kangiella sp.
CAGCAATTATCCATCCTCCATCAACATTTTCCCAATGTGCCTAGAATTGCGCTTACCGCGACTGCCGATCAACGCACCCGTTTCGAAATTATTCAACAACTTGAATTGCAGGATGCTGCACAATATATTAATAGTTTTGATCGACCCAATATTCGTTATGCGATTGCCGAAGGCCAAAACAGCCGTGACCAATTATGGCGTTTTATAGAAACTGAATATCCTAATGAGGCGGGTATCGTTTATTGTTTGTCCCGTAAAAAAGTCGAAGCGACCGCCGAATGGTTAGGGAAAAAAGGCAGAAAGGCGCTACCATATCATGCCGGTTTGCATCAGGATACCCGACAAGAAAATCAGCAGCGATTTTTGCGCGAAGAAGGGATCATCATTGTTGCCACGATTGCGTTTGGAATGGGAATTGATAAACCGGATGTACGATTTGTGGCCCATTTAAGTTTGCCAAAAAGTATTGAGGCTTATTATCAGGAAACCGGACGAGCAGGGCGAGATGGCGAACCATCTGCTGCCTGGATGGCCTATGGGTTACAAGATGTGATTACCTTAAGGCAAATGATGCAGCAAAGTGAAGCGTTAGAAGCCTACAAGCAAATCTCGCAGCAAAAACTCGATGCGATGTTAGGTTTGTGTGAATCGACTGCCTGTCGTCGACAATTATTGTTGGCTTATTTCGATGAAACCTTAAAAGAGCCATGCGGTAATTGTGATAATTGTTTACATCCGCCTGAAACCTGGGATGCAACCGAAGCCGCCAGACAAGCGCTTTCGTGTGTTTATCGTTCAGGACAGCGATTTGGTGTTGGTTATGTGATTGATATTTTGCAAGGTAAGAGTGACGCAAGAATTCAAAAAAATCGACATGACCAACTCTCTACTTTTGGCATTGGCGATCATTTGTCGATTGCCGAATGGCGGAGTCTCTTCAGACAATTGATTGCACAAGGGTTCTTGTACGTTGATCATGAGCGCTTTGGTGGCGTTCGATTGACCGAGAAAAGCCGCCCCTTATTAAAAGGTGAAGAACCCCTTCACGCAAGGCGGTTGGTTAAGCCGGAGAAAACCAAAAAGGCCGCCAAAGCGAAAGTCTCAAGTATCCATCAACCACTAATGGATGCGCTGAAAGTCCTCAGAAAATCACTAGCTGATGAACAAGGTCTGCCGCCATTTGTTATTTTTCATGATTCCACGTTAATCCAGATGACCGAAAAACGTCCAACAGAATTGCGAGAAATGCAGTTTATTAGTGGCGTTGGTGAAAAGAAATTAGCGCAATATGGAAAGGCGTTTATTCAGGTTATTAAAGATCATCCGTTACCGCAGGAAGTAAACCTTCATTTTAGTGATACTGTGAATGAGTCGTTGTTATTGTTTTCCAAAGAATTTTCGATTGCTGAAATTGCCAGTCAAAGAAATCTTTCTGAAGGGACGGTCTATGGACATTTAGCCGAAGCGATTGCAGTGGGCATGTTAGATCCATTGGATGTTTTGCCCATTGAACAAGAGGATTACCATTTGATCAGCCATACGATTAGTAGCTTTGTTGACGAAACTCAAGGTCGGGTGAAAAAAATCTGCGAAGTTTTGGGTGATGAATTTAGTTACGGGGTGATTCAGTGTGTGATAGCGGCGGAAGAAGGAGGGGGGTAATTTATTTGAGCTGATTTGTTCGAATAGCGGACATCAAAAACAGAAATAAACTAAAAGAATTATTCACCACGGAGGCACGGAGAGACGGAGAAAAGAAAAGTGATAAAGTAATTAGATATGTAACTATCTAAACTTTAAAGTGTTTGTCTTTTCTCCGTTCCTCCGTGGTGAAATATGTTTTTGTCTTTTGCTTTTTGTCAGCTTTTCGAACTTACCAAACATTCAAATAGTAAAAACATCCAAATCTATTGAATAAATAATAAACAATTACAAAGACTTCAACTTAATTCGCCCGTTTACATTCTCCATGGTCAAGCGAACCGATCCATCACCAATTATACCCCGCATATCTGAACCCACCCAACGTCCTTCATTAATGGTTAAACCAAAATCATTGCTGATTTTCCCATTTACGGTGTCAGCTGACACATTAACATTGGCATCGTTTGGAAGGCTAACAACGATGTCGCCGTTTACTGAATCAAGTTTTATTCTACGGGCGTGATTAAGGTTTTCAAAAGTAAGTTGCATATCGCCATTGACCAGGCTGATTTCCGTGTCGGAGGTCAGGCCATCCGATTGAAGTTCGCCATTAACCAAATCAGCATCGAGTTTTCCAGTAACACCGGTAATGGTTAAATCACCGTTAACTAATTCAATTTGGTCAAGCTCTACATTATCAGGAACACTTAACTGATAAACCACTTCAGAGTGGTTACTTCTATCGTGGTAGTCCCTGTCTTTTTCCGCATATTTGGTCTTGATCGACAGTTTTGATTGACTTGCATTGATGTCGATATTGATTCTGTCTCGAGTTTCCTGGTTTGAAGCAGTAACCGTCGCGATTAAGTGTACCTGATCGCAGCCACAGGAAGTAATCGTGACGTTTCCATTGACGTTAGAAAGCGATATTCTACCGTTTTTATCAAAGTCGTAAGTCTTGTCGATCACATCAGTAATATCGGCTGATGCAAAACTGGTGTAAGCGGCTAGTAAAACGACGGAAAGAGCAAGTTTGTTTTTTTTCATGAGGCCTCCAGAGGATTTATCTTAATTTATTTGTTTATACCCATTCCACCTCAAGATGCAGGTTTCAGCAAGGCTAGAAACAGCCCTATTTGAGGCAT
>CAZOBX010000439.1:0-2771 GCA_964578045.1 uncultured Kangiella sp.
GGGTAAGGTTCATTTAATTTATTGTAGATTATTTTTCGATGATAGAGAGGTTCAATCAAGAGCTATTCTTATTACGAACAGCAGCTTATTTCTAAATTTATGCCCTCCAGGAGGACCCATGGTAATGGCTGGACAGATAATCAGCAGATCTTTATGAACGCCGAATTAATTGCATGTTACTGCGGGTCTGATTGCATTGTTCAAGCTAACCTGGCGAGCTAAATGGGGTCTTTTTCTTTTCCATAATAGCGCATTGCAACATCGCAACGGTCGTATTTACTTGCGTAACGTTGCATGGTTTCCGAATCATGTTTGAAGCCAAATTTTAAATATAGATGGATAGCAGCTTCACATATGCTATTGGTTAAAAGAAAAAGGTTTTTGACATTCATTTCTTCAGTTTGTTGAATGACGTGATTGAGTAAGGTTTCGCCAATTTTTTTACCTCGCGCTTTTTCGAATACGCCCATCTTAGTTAATTCAAAACTGTTATTATCTTTTTTAAGTAACGCGCATGTTCCAACAATTCCTAATTTAGGTAAACGGGCAAAATAAATCTTACCTCCATTGTCTACTACGAGCTTTTCAGGTTTATTTAATATTTCATGGTCGCTTTTTTCCATCTTAAACATATCTGTAATCCATTCGGTGTTGATCTGCTTAAAATAGCTGGCCAGTTCAGGTTTAAATTCGATGATTTCTACTTCGGGATTTATCGTCTCGCTATCCATTTTTAGCTTCTCCAGGTTACTTTGAGAGAGAGATTTTTCCAGTCGCTTAACCGATTCGAAGAAGCCCGCTCCCGCTTCCTCACATATTTCTTTGGCTGCACTTCTTACCGCTTGCCACATAGGTTGCATTTTTAAAACAGATTGTTCGCCATAATGACTAAGAGTGATTACCTTTCGCCTGGAATCCTTTAAAGAAGGCCGGCTATTGATAAGCCCCTGAGCCAACAGTTCTTTAACGAATTGACTTATCGCTGGCTGTGTCAAACCTAATTGCTCGGAGGCCTCGACAACACTCACACTTTTCTTACTGTGCAACAATGCCAATAAAGCAAACCACTTAGGTTGGACATTGTGACCACAAGCTTTGTATATGTTGCTAGCATCCGTCATCAGTCGGTCGCTAAGCCTTTTTAATCGACTACCTAGCGCCAATTCCGCCAACTCATCTAAAAAATCAATAGAATTCATGACTATCTCTCACCATTATATATAAGTGCTTATATTAATACTTATGCAATAGCCTGACAAGTGTTTGTTTAAACAATATTCAGAAAACTATCTGAGAATTAAATGTCTACGAGGTCAGATGATCGTGAAAGCAATGAAAATGTTCAAGTAGTTCTTCTCCCCAGGAACTGTTAATCGGCAACGCTAAATCTACTGTATTTGAATTATATTCCCACCAATCAGATAAAACACGATGTTATGTAAGACGGCTCACAGAACAAATTAACGTCTATTTAACCTCAACTCGAGATAAGAGTAACCAGCAATCCCTTAAAGTATCAGATTAAATACCGGCTCATTGGCCAGTATCAGTATTTTGGTGACTATCAAGGCAAGTTTGTGCGTTAATAGCGAGCGATTGAAAGCAAACTTAACGCGGAGAGTCGCTAAAAGACTGATGCTGGATGGTTGCTCTTATCCCGAGTTGAGGTTATTTAACCTCAACTCGGAGAGTCGCCAAATACTGACACTGAATGGATGCTCTTATCTCGATTTCAGGTTACTTACTCTGCCCTCGTCGATTGTGATTTGGACAAAAAACTCGCCATAACTACGAAAAGCTTCTATTCTAATAGTAAGTCGAAAGTCCAAACGGAGACCTACCGTGCCTGTCACCAGCTCAACAGATTGCAATCTTGTTTTCTATACTAACCCACGATCACGGGGCCAAATTGCGCGCTGGATGCTGGAAGAAGTCGGCGCCGAGTATCAGCAAGTGTTACTCGAATACAATGCCTCAATGAAATCGCCCGAATATTTAGAGGTCAATCCTATGGGCAAAGTGCCTGCCATCTCCCACGATGGTCGAGTGGTCACTGAATGTGCGGCCATTTGCGCTTACCTGGCCGACGCTTTTCCAGAAGCTAATCTAGCACCTAAACTCGAAGAGCGCGCAGATTATTATCGCTGGTTGTTTTTTAGTGCTGGACCGCTTGAATCTGCAATCACCAATCGTTCACTCGATGTCACGGTAAAAGACGAACAACAGCGTATGGTAGGTTACGGTACTTACGATAAAGTACTCGATATTTTGTCTGAGCGAGTTTTAAAATCCCCTTATATAGCTGGTGATCAATTTACTGCAGCCGATGTTTATGTGGGATCACATGTCGCTTGGGGATTACTGTTTGGTAGTATGGATAAACGTCCTGGATTTGAAGAATATGCAGCTCGCGTTTACGAACGACCTGCCTTTAAAATAGCCAAAGAAATTGACACCAAGTTAATCGCTAATCAAGGATGATTAAGCGAACATGTCTGTACAAACCAATCTCAACGCGTGATTTTTTTCACAAGAACCAACAGTCAAGTTAACATATTACTCTATCGCATTGAAACGCATGTCGAACAATTAAAGCTGCCATTTAAATTGAATTTTTCTCACTTCTTTTGACATTTAACATTCTTCATTTTTTTGTTTGATATTTATTTGTTATTGAAAAAAGCAAATGAAAATTAAACAAAACCATCTCAAAAACCAATAACCTGTAAATGATTCGGTATGTTTTTTTGTTGTCCGAGTAAGAAAAGTAT
>CAZOBX010000440.1:0-2715 GCA_964578045.1 uncultured Kangiella sp.
GGCGGGAAGCCTGATAATCATCTTGTATTTTATGATTGCGGGCAACAACGTCGGTGCGAATAACCAATTGGAACTTAGCGCGATTCCTTTTATCGAAAAGTCGATTACCGTCGATGGGCTTTTAGATGAAGAAGTCTGGAAAAGCGCACTCAAAGTTTCGTTATTCTACGAAATAAGCCCCGCTGAAAATATTCCAGCAGCTGCAGAAACCACCGCTTATATTTTTGAAGACGGTAAAAACATTTATGTCGGCTTCGATGCTCGGGACGCTGCCCCAGACAACATACGCGCCTATCTGACTGATCGTGATGAATTGTTTAACAGTGATTATGTGGCGATAGCTTTCGATACATTTAATGACTCAAGAAAAGCGTATAAATTCTATACCAATGCTGTCGGTGTTCAGGCGGACGCTATTATCGATGGAATTACCGGTAGCAATGATATCGCCTGGGATTCAATTTGGCACAGTATGGGAAAAGTTAACTCAAAGGGCTATGTTGTTGAATTGAGCATTCCGCTAAAATCGCTAAGGTTTGAGGACAAAACTCAAATAAAGACGTGGGGAATCAGATTTTCCAGAATTTGGAACCGCAATCTAAAATACGAGTTTTCTAATGTGCCACATGATAGGAATAATGATTGTCAGATTTGCCAATTCGCCACCTTTAGTGGGTTTGAAAAAAACAGTCCAGCTAAAAACCTGACATTGATACCAACGGTAACAATGACGCGCAGCGATAAACGTGGACTATTGGATGAAAGTAATTGGCAGCAAGGGGATTTTGATACTCGAGAAAGTCTCGATTTACGTTGGGGGATCAATCAAAATGTTTTTTTAAATGCTACCATCAATCCCGATTTTTCTCAGGTTGAAGCTGATGCGCTGCAATTAGAGGTTAATAAACGATTCGCTGTATTTGTGCCTGAAAAGCGTCCATTCTTTCTAGATGGCGCCGACTATTTTTCAAATTGGAGCCGTTTTATTCATACCAAGCTATTTACCGAGCCTGAGTACGGGATAAAAATCACAGGGAAACAGGATGATCACAGTTTTGGCCTAATAAGTCTCAAGGACAAAGATACAACTTTTCTACTTCCGGGAAATCAGAGCTCTCGACTAATTAGTTTGCAGGGCAGACAAAGCGAAAATCAAATATTGCGCTACCGATATGATGTCGGAGAGCAAGGCAATATTGGTTTGACCTATACCGATAGAAAAGCCCAGGATTATTACAATAATATGCTAGCAGTTGACGGCAAATACTGGTTTGGTCAATCGGACTATTTTAAGTTTCAAGTGATGTCATCAGAGAATAAGTATCCGCTGGAGGTTCAGCAGGAGGAAGGTTTTGAACAAGAGCCCGAAGTGTCTGGTAACGCTTTTTCACTCAATTACACTCACGCTGCGAGAGACTGGGGATGGCAACTGACTCACCATCGTTTTGGAGAAGGATTTCGAGCCGATAGTGGTTTTGTGAGCCGTAGCGACTGGAGGAGTAATGCCGTTACGGTTATTCGTGATTGGTATCCAAAAGAGCAATCTCGCTGGTGGACTAATATTGCTTTGTCTGCACGCTGGCAAAAAACTGATGATTTGAGTGGTAATCTGCTTTCAAAGGATGCTTCCGTGCAACTTGAAGTCTTTAGTCAATATCAATCCTTATTATCGATCAGCGCATCAGAGATCGAAGAGAGGTTTTTGGACCGGATCTACGATCTAGACAGTTATAATCTTTATTTAGAGTTCGCACCGTTGCCAAGTATAGACTTCGTATTTGATTATGTGTGGGGTAATGAAATTGATATTTCCGATAGCAGCGACTTGTTTAAATTTAGGCTCGGAGAGGTAAATTCCTTCGTTGCTGATATCAATTACCAACTTAATGAGCATTTGAAGTTAACTTTGGAATTCATCGATAAGCGCCTTCAGGTTGACGATCAAACTGTATTTGATATTAATTTGTACAATTTGAGAGCGGCTTACCAAATAGACGTCAATAGCTTTTTTCGCTTAACTATTCAAGCAGATAGCGATCAATCTGACAAATCACTGGCAAGCCAATGGTTATATTCCTATCGCTTAAATCCTTTTACTTTGTTTTATCTTGGCTACTCTGATCAAGGATATAAAACGTCCGAACTGGACCAGTTTAGGCGAGTTGAACGAACCGTTTTTGCCAAATTTTCTTACGCCTGGCAATTATAAAGTGAGATCTCTATATGAGGTTAAGTAATCTGCGTTGTGAGCCTAAAATTTACTTCAATTTCTTTGAATTGACTGCTAGTATGCGTTGCAAAAATATTCCTAGCTAAGGATCCTCTATGAAACCAGCAATTGTACTATTGGCAGTCCCGCTATCTGTTCTAACACAGCCAGTTTTCGCTGAAGAACAAGCGATATCAACGCAAAGTGTGCAGCCTGATGACGCTGTTTGGAAGGCTAATATCGAGTTCGGGTATGTTGCAACGAGCGGAAATACTGATACAACGACAGTCAATACGGGGATTTCTATTACCCACGAAATAGAGAAATGGCGGAATTCTTTGGAGATTGTATCAATATTTGGTTCTGCTGAAAACGATACGACTTCGCAGGTGGAAACCAACGCGGAACGCTATTTTATTCAAGGTAAAACGGATTATAAATATTCGGAGACAAGCTACGGTTTCCTTTTAGCTAACTACGATGATGACCGCTTTTCAGATAACGAT
>CAZOBX010000441.1:0-2691 GCA_964578045.1 uncultured Kangiella sp.
CTTTTTTATCCACCTTGCCATTGGGCGTCAGCGGGAATTCATCCAACACCACAAATGCCGATGGCAGCATATAATCCGGCAGAATTTTTTGCAGACGGCCTCGAACCTCAAGGATGAGTGTTGTTTCATCTTGAGCTTCATTCGCTTTAGCCACCACATAAGCCACCAAACGTTTTTGACCAGGCTCATCCTCTCGCGCTAACACTAAACAAGCAGCCACGCCTTCACATTGCGATAACTGAGTTTCTATTTCGCCTAGCTCGATTCGAAAGCCACGGATTTTAACCTGGTCATCTATTCGACCAATGAATTCCAAATTACCATCAGGCAGGTAACGCGCCAAGTCACCTGTTCGATACAAACGATCATTAGAATCATCACTAAAGGGGTTTTGAATAAAGCACTCTTGGGTTAATTGAGGACGGTTTAAATATCCCCTGGCCAAACCAGCGCCGCCGATGTAAAGTTCACCGATGACACCAATGGGGCAGATGTTAAAATCATTATTAAGCAAATACAGCTGCCTATCCCCAAAGACACGACCAATCCGTACAAGCTCATTATCTTCCTCATTTAGCAATCTAACTACAGAGGTAATGACGCCTTCGGTAGGACCATAAGCGTTAAAGAGCTGGCATTGGGCAGAATTACCATAGTTGTGCCAATTTCTAATTAAACTTGCACTTATCGCCTCTCCCCCTATAACTATTCGACTGATGCTTGACTTTAACCAGTACACATACGACGACTTAGTTACAAGTTGAAAAAAGTAGGCGGGAGATAAATCCGTGACTGTAATTGCGAACTCATCAGTCACTTCAAAAAATTTCGCAGCATCCATTAATTTATTTCCTGCTACATACAAAGTGGCTCCAACAAACAATCCCGCGAACGTTTGCTCAACAAAAACATCAAAACTAAAAGAGGCCATCTGCAGCACTCTATCGGTTACATGGAAGCTAAATTTATCAATTACAGCGAATATATGAGAAGCTACCGCCTCGTGCTCAACCATCACCCCTTTCGGTTGCCCTGTCGAGCCAGAGGTATAAATCACATAGGCAAGGTTAGTTGGGTTTTGGTTGGCCGTATGTGCTGGATTTGTATCAGGGTAGTTTTGTAAGCGCTGTTGGCAAGCCAGCGTCCCAATTTCAATAACCTGGACAGTGTCCCTCAATTCCAGCTTTGCAGTTAAGTCTGGCTGTGTTAACAGATAACGTAAATCGCTATCTTGCAACATAAACTCAAGCCTCGCCTTTGGATAACTCGGATCCAACGGTACATAAGCCCCCCCCGCCTTGAGAATACCTAATATCCCAATAACCATTTCCAGAGAACGCTCGACACAAATGCCAACCAAGGTATCAGCTTCTACCCCTTGGGCTCGAAGATAATGGGCTAACTGATTTGATGCTTGATTCAGTTCATGATAGCTCAGTTGTTTGTCTTCAAACACCACCGCATTATTATCCGGTGATTGCTTAACTTGCGCTTCAAACAATTCATGAATAAACTTGTCTTTTGGATAATCTACCTGAGTATCATTGAACTCATGCACCAGCTGGTTATATTCTTGTTCTGGAATAATATTAAGCTTTTCAATGGAAATGCTCGGTTCTGTCAGTATTTGCTCAAGTAAACTGGAAAACCTGATTGCTAATTGTTGGACTTCCTTTTCATGGAAAAAGGCCAGATTATAATCTAACTGAATTTCGGTATCTCGGTGGTCGCCGTATTCCCAAACAGTCATTATTATGGGGGTTATTTCATGGTTATGGCTCAAATAAACTAAATCAGCCCTGTTCCCCTCAAAATTCAGCTGACTATCCAATTTCAAATAATTAAAGCACACATCAAAAAGTGCAAATTCCCCACCATCAATTCTTAACTCGTTAATCAAATGACCTATCGGGTATCGCTGATGGCGAAAGTTCTTTTTTTGTTGTTGCGAAATTGTGTAAACAAGTTCAACGAACGTTGATTGCTCTGAAACCTGAATGGCCATTGGACTGATAGAGGTAAATACCCCTAACATCTGCTTTTGTAGATAGTTTTTCCGATTATGGAAAGGTAAACCAAACATCCAATCGGACTTCGAATAAGCCCGAGTAAAATAACTGGCCAGCATGCCAAGGAAAATATGCGAGGCCCCAACCGAAAGCCGACTAGCTAAATCTGAAACTGCCGCCACATGCTCTGCAGAGAGCTTCAGGATTTCACGACTACTGGGCACTATTTGCTGTTTAGCATATTGAAATTGATAGTGCGGGGTGAGTGTTTTTTCCCCCATTGATTCTGATTGTTGCTGCCAGTAGTTTCGATCGGTTTGATATTTTTTAGTGGTAAGGTACTGTTCATCGCCCAACGCGACAGCTCGCCAATCGCCTGGCTCACTTTTAGTGCCACTGGTCCCATTATAAATCTGACAAAGCCGACTAGCCCAATTGGAAAACCCCCAACCATCCATAGCGAGATGATGTGCCATTCCTATGTATCGATACGAATCTGATGATATTTTTAGGAGAAATGCCTTAAAGAGTTCATTATTTTCAGTATTGATTGGCGTTTCAAACAGCTCTGTTAGTTGGCGAAGTTCTATCGAGACATCACTCTGGATGAACTATCCGAACGCATCGGACGCCATCCCGATCGATTGATCCCCGCCAACGCCAATCCCAAACTGGATTACAT
>CAZOBX010000442.1:0-2668 GCA_964578045.1 uncultured Kangiella sp.
ATCCATAACCATAAGCCAATGTCGCTTTTTCGATCTTACTCCAATTGGGCCTGATTTGAAATTTTCCTGGGCTTTCTCCAGGAAAACCACTGGCGGTATCCACACCAAAACCAACGCTGTAGAATGAGCGAAGAAAGTCTTCATCCTTCATCATCATAGCAAGTTTGGTTACACCAACATTACTCGATTTTTGCAATATGCCGGTTACATTGAGTACACCATGATTTTTTCCATCCGGTATGACTTTGTAGCCGATCTTGATCCTTCCTGGTGAAGTATCAATTTTGGTTTCTGGATTGACCACCCCTGCCTCTAATGCGCTAAGAACGGTAAATGGCTTTGCGGTGGAGCCAGGTTCGAAACTGTCGGTAAACGCTCGGTTGCGAATCAATTCGGGTCGCCGTAGGTCGAACCGGTTAGGATTGTAGGATGGCTGACTGACCAGGGCTAAGATTTCGCTGGTTTCGATATCAATCATCACTAAAGCGCCAGCTTTAGCTTTATGTTTCATCACTGCGGTCTTAAGCGCTTTATAAGCGATTGCCTGAATGCGTGAATCGATACTTAACTGAAGTTCCATACCGGTTTTTGCTTCCGTGATGACGCTTTTTTGTTCGATAACATGACGCTGTAGATCAAGCAGAACTTTTTCGGAACCTGCTTGGCCAGTTAACCACTCGTCGTAAGATTTTTCCAATCCTTCCTGCCCACGGTCATCAACACTGGTAAAACCAACCAGATGCGCCGAAATCTCAGCCGACGGATAGTACCGGCGAGATTCATTTTGTAAATAAACACCGGGCAAGTCCAGTTTTGCCACAATGTTAGCCTTTTGTGGATCCAGGTGTCTGGCAACCCAGACAAATTGTCGATTTTTTCGCTTGCTGATCCAGCGCTTAAATTCTTTGGGGGTCTTTTGTGCAATCACAGCCAGATTATTCCACTCACTTTCATTGAGTAATGGTGACTTCTTCATTATTTGAGTGACATCCATCCATACAGATTTAACCGGTATGCTGCTGGCAAGTTCGACTCCGTTTCTATCGACAATATTGCCACGATAAGTGGTGATCCCTTTGGTTCGAATACTGCGAGAATCGGCCTGGAGATTTAGTGCCTCTGATTCGTCAATTTGCAAATAAACAGCTCTAGCCATTAAAGCGACAAATCCAAAAGACAATACCCCACACAGCAGGTAAAACCTGACACTGCATAGTGGAATTGTATTGATCTTTCTGGTCTTTTTCATGACTCGGTTATTTTCTCCTAACTCTTAGCTGCCATCATTCTTATTTAGACACTTCGACCTCCTCTAACGCTACCGCATCCTGCTCGCGCTCATTGCCTAAAGCACTTACTCTTGGTACCTACGTCCTGTAGGCAATCCTACCCTTCCAAGGGGGGACCAAGCGCCCCCTCCCTCTGGGAGAGGCGTGGGAGGGAGACTTATCATATTGCAATACAGTAGTAATGTTCTTAACAAAGAACTTATCACCTATCACAAACTAATAATCTTTTCATTCTCAGTAGTCACTTCGATCATGTTCAATTGTTTTCTAGCCAATCGTGATATTCGGTCTGCTTCAGTCAGGCTGGTCATTTCTAGTCGCAACGCTTGCCATTTAATTTGCAGCTGTTGACTTTCTTCTCGCAAACTCTGCCACTTGGCGACCGCTCTTCGGGTTTCATGACTTGTTCTTGCCTGCAGCATAGCCGATGCGATAAACAAAACTACCAAACTACTTAAAAACCAATGGGTCAAAAGTACATCCGATAAAATTTCCTTTACCAGTGACGGTGTTTTATCGGTCACTTTGGTTTTTCTTTTATTCTGTTTTACACCTTTATTTGCTGACATCTTATCTTTTTTCCGCAATCCTGAGCATCGCACTTCTCGATCTTGGATTGGCAGCTACTTCGGCTTTGCTGGCTTTTATTGCCTTGCCTATTTTTTTGAAATTGGTTTTAATTTCGCTTGCTAAAACCGGTATTTCTTTCGGTAATTGTTTACCTTGAGATTGTTCTTTAATAAATCGTTTTACGATCCTGTCTTCTAAAGAATGAAAGCTGATTACTGACATTCGCCCACCAGCATTTAAACAATCGACCATATTGCTCAAGCTATTGCGCAACTGTCCAAGCTCGTCATTGACATAAATTCGGATCGCTTGAAAGCTGCGGGTGGCAGGATGCTTAAATTTATCTTTAACCGGACAAGCCACATCAATAATTTTTGCCAGTTGCAAAGTCGAATGTATTTCCCGCTCGTTTCGATACGCCTCAATGCCTCGGGCGATCCGTAATGCAAATTTTTCTTCGCCATACTCTTTTATGACCTTCTTCATTTCTTCTACCGAAGCGGTATTGACCCAATCTTTGGCCGATATTCCTTTGCTGGTATCCATCCGCATATCTAATGGACCATCTTTGGAAAAACTAAATCCCCTTTCCGCTTGATCCAACTGAGGTGAAGAAACACCTAAATCAAGCAATATCCCGTCTAGCTTACATAACAATCCTTGTTGTTCTAAAAGGATACGAATATCGGCGAAATCCTGATGAAAAAAGCTGAATCTGGGATCTTGCTCAAACTCTTTAGCCGTTTCTGCTGCTTGTAAATCTCTATCTAGCGCGATTAATCGCCCTTTTTCATTAAGCATTTGTAAAA
>CAZOBX010000443.1:0-2659 GCA_964578045.1 uncultured Kangiella sp.
GACCAAGTCAGAAAAACAATCACTCGGAAAGTGGCTAGCAGCGACTCCTGAAAATATGCACGTTTTGTTAGAGGTTGCCGAATTGTGGGACAGGATGAATGAACTCGAACGTTTGGCCGATTTATTTCCGCAAAGCCCTGCGATTGATAAAAGAAAGCCTTCAAAAAAATGGCTGGGTGCACTAGCGGCTTCAATCATGCTGGTACTGACTGCCGAAATCTATTTGAACTCAGATGAAAATTCTTTTATTCTTCAACAACAATCCGCTACAGCGATAAACTTGCAACAAACGATTCAAACTAATATCGGAGAGAGCAATACGATCAATTTACCCGATGGTAGCAAAATTATTTTAAATACCAATACGCTAGCTTACGTTCGATATACCGCGACGGCAAGAATCATCGATCTCAAACGGGGAGAAATTCATATTAATGTCGCTCATGACAAGTCTCGTCCATTGAGTGTGATAGTCGGCGGTAAAATTATTCAAGCGGTTGGTACCGCATTTAACGTTGAGGTACGAAATGACTCAATTGAACTAATTGTAACGGAAGGTAAAGTGCTGGTGGCACCGGTGCAAAGAGATTTAGTATTGAATAATATTGAAAATATAAGCATCGAACTTCCTGAAAGCTCAGTCGCCATCTCCAAGGGCGAAAAAATTAATTTGACGGTTACCCGTCAACATGAAGAAAAAAAAATTGAAGAAAAAATTATCAAAGTCGCCCCGATAGAAATTGCAGCCAGTCTTTCCTGGCGAACTGGGAATTTAATATTTAGAGGTGAATCTCTTGCAGAAACAATGGCTGAGATTAGCCGTTATAGTGATGTTAAGTTTGAGTTGGACGACGATGACGATCTAAGGAAAATACGAGTCGCAGGCATGTTTAAAACCGGAGATATCACGGGACTACTAAGCGTGCTCGAACAAAATTTCAACATCAAGTACGAGAAAGTTAGTCAACAGAAGATATTTCTGAGACTTGCTGAACCGAAACAATCCTCTCTTTAGACAGGCCTAAGATTGCACTTTATCGGTGTTACCCTTCCAATCGATAAATTTAGAATCTGTCCGACAAGAATATAACCATTGCAGGTAGAGATGACTATTTTTCCCATCCTGGTCCTGCAGAAATAAAATTTATCTTTTTTCATTAGTTTTCAAAATAAATTATAAATCACTGCATCGAAGCCTTTTTACCCTAATTTTGAAAATATATTTTAATTTCTGACAATCGCTTGTATACCGCGTAATTGAGCACTAAAGTAACCATCATCAGCTAATCCTACTTCAGCAATTTACATTTTTTGGTTACGTTCATGACACTGCAAGACTTTTTAAAAAAACACATTAAACCCGGCAAACACTCTGAAACGCTTCTGATAAATCAGCTCTCTCAATTGCGTAGTGATAACAACCAAAATGTCTATAAATTCGGTTTTGGTCAAAGCCCATTTCCGGTCCCTGACAAAATAGTGGAAAGCTTATCCAACGCAGCTCACCGCAAAGAATATATGAGTGTTCAGGGGCACGCTCCATTAAGAAAAGCGATCGTCAATTTTCACGAGGAACTGGAAAATAAACATTGGGATGCAGAGCAGATCATTGTAGGCGCAGGCAGTAAAATCCTACTTTTTTGTATTATGGCGGCCCTGGAAAATGCTGATATTCTACTACCTGCACCTAGTTGGGTTTCATACGCACCCCAAGGAAAACTATCAGGACACAAAGTGGAATGGCTACCTACCCGATATGATCAGCATTGGCAATTAACGCCGGAAATGCTAGAACAATATTGCCTTAATAGAAAAAATCAAGGCATCCCGTTGATTTTGGTTTTCAATTACCCGAGTAACCCGACAGGGCAAACATACTCCAGGGAGCAACTTAGCGCACTTGCTAAGGTCATGCGCAAGCATCAGATAATAGTCATAGCCGATGAAATATATAGCTTACTAACCTACCACAATAAATACTCAACACTGGAAGAGTTTTATCCTGAAGGCTGCATCGTATCTTCAGGGATATCTAAATGGTGTGGAGCCGGCGGATGGCGGTTGGGTTTTCATCATATTCCAAAACAACTTGGGGAGGATTTTTTTCAAGCTGTTATTGGTGTTGCATCAGAAACCTATTCTTGCGCACCGAGCCCTATTCAGATAGCCGCAATGGACGCTTATACAGATACAACACTAGCCAGGCTTTTCTTAGCAAAGCAAATCACTCTGCTAACTACAATCAGTAAACATTGCAGTTCAACTCTCAGAATGGCCGGTATCCATGTACATGATGCCCAAGGTGGATTCTATTTATTTCCTGATTTTTCGCCTTTTAGAGAGAAATTATCTCAGCGGAATATTTTAACTAGTGAACAATTGACCGGCGCGCTAATGGAAGAAACGGGGGTTGCATTACTGCCGGGATCAGCCTTTGGTATGCCTGTGAAGAGTTTGACCGCCCGGCTCGCATTTGTGGATTTTGATGGTGCTCAGATTTGGCAAGAAGATCAACCAGATGCGGAGTTTGAGAAAGTTAAGGCTGGAATTGATAGATTGTGTGGGTGGTTGGAGTCGTTGTAGTCAATCGATAGACTATTTAGTTCGATAAGCGGACCTCGCTTTTGCCCCTTCCCCCTAAAAAGGGGAAGGGACTAGG
>CAZOBX010000444.1:0-2632 GCA_964578045.1 uncultured Kangiella sp.
ATCCTGATCTAAAAAATCATATTGGCAAATCGCTAGCAGTTCTGGGCGGCAAAGGCGCTTATTCTTATCTGGCGGCTAAAAGATATTTCTGCAACAGCGACAATACTTATTTGGCTTGCGAGTCTTTTGAAAAAGTATTGACCAGTGTACAGGAAAACCGAGTCGACTACGGTGTGATTCCCATAGAAAACACCACTTCCGGCGGTATCACCGAAGTTTACGATTTGCTGTTGGAATCCAATTTAAGTGTCATAGGCGAAGAAAAATATCCGGTGAATCATTGTCTGATTGGTAGCAATGACAGTCAACTTAAAGATATTACCTGTATTGCAGCACACCCTGAAGCAAGTCGACAATGCAGTAAACACTTAAAAAAACTGCTCTCTGCCAATATCAGTTTAGTGCAAAGTACCGCGCATGCACTCGATCTGGTGGCTAATCAGAAGCAATCAATTACCGCCGCGATCGCCAGTGAAGAAGCGGCCAAATTGTTTGGCCTAAAAGTGTTAAAGAGCAATATCACCAACCAGAGCGAGAATATCACTCGATTCTTGGTGCTCGCTCGTTCGCCAATAAAAGTATCACTGTCGGTCCAATGCAAGACCTCAATCGCTCTTTCAACCGGTCAAAAACCAGGTTCATTAGCAGAAGTACTTAGCTTGTTTCGCGATGCTGATATTCCGCTGAGCAAATTAGAATCGCGTCCTATTCCCAACAAACCGTGGGAGCAAATGTTTTATATTGATTTGGAAGGCAATATTGGTGACAAAAATGTCGAACAAACGCTGGAGTCTTTATCGAGGTTTTGCCGTTTTTTGCGTGTACTGGGTAGCTACCCAACAGAGGATATATCGGCTACTCAGGTTTCACCTCAAAGTTTAGCCAATGCCAAACTCGACGCGATTAGTCGACAAAAACAGCACTGGTCAAAAAACAATCAAACAAGCGACAATCAGGTGTCGATTGCCAAATCACAGAAAAAACCAAGAAAAAGTTACCACTTAGCGAGCCGCGAGCATCGACAGGAAGATACCATTATAGAAGTCAAAAGCGCACAGATCGGGGGTGACCACTTTACCGTGATCGCCGGTCCATGCGCGGTTGAATCGCTCGAGCAAATCATGTCTTGCGCCAAACATGCCAATGAGAGTGGCGCAGCGATTTTGCGTGGCGGATGCTTCAAACCACGCACGTCGCCCTATAGTTTTCAAGGATTGGAGTTTGAAGGACTGGATTTTCTCCAACAAGCCGGTGAAAAATATTCAATCCCCATCGTTACCGAGGTGATGAACACCGAAGATGTTAGGACCATCGCTAGACAAGCCGATATATTGCAGATCGGAGCCCGAAATATGCAGAATTTTTCGTTGTTAAAAGCAGTTGGTCAAGTCAATCGACCAGTGATGTTAAAGCGCGGCCTGATGGCGTCTCTTGACGAATTACTTAATGCTGCAGAATACATTCTAGTGCAAGGTAACTTGCAGGTTTTTTTGTGTGAACGAGGCATAAGAACTTTCGAAACGGCGACTCGAAATACCCTTGATTTAAGCGCTGTCCCGCTGTTGAAACAATTGACTCATCTACCGATCATTGTCGATCCCTCCCATGCCGTGGGTAACCGAGATTTGGTCATACCAATGGCAAAGGCGGCTCAAGCAGTTGGCGCTCATGGTTTGATGATTGAGTTTCACCCGAACCCAGAAGAGGCGCTAAGTGATGGACCTCAAGCACTCAGATACGCACAATTTGCAGAATTGATGGGCGATCTTTACCGAAGTTAAACAAGGTTGATAACGCCAAGTGAGCCGGATTAGGCCAGTATATTACTATTTTCTAAAATGGTCACAGTCTCATCACCTTGCAAAAGAGAGCGCATACCTTTAAGCGCTTTAAGTCTCTCATCAGAAACCGACCATATATCCCAAGCCTGATTGTTCTCCCAACTGGATATGATGATCGCATGCTGAGGGCGGTTTTTTTCCTGCAGCAGCTCACCGGCAATAAACCCTTCGACCATATTAGCTTGTTTTCGCGCTCGGCGGATAAGTTCCAAATACTCATCCACACAGCCATCTTTGATTCTTCTTTCAATGATCACTCTTATCATTTTATTGCCTTTGCTCTAGTTGGACTTTGGACAGTTACGGCTGTGTTAGCAAGCCTACAGACTAATGTTTGGTTTTAAGAGTATCAATCAGGTTATCTTCCAAATCGACTCTTTTTGCGATTGCTTCGCCAAGTGCGGACAGATCGGAATCGAATCTAGACATTTGATCGCTCTCAGTATTGGGCTTATTGGAGTATTTTTCATTAAAATCCACAACGATATCGGTCGTTTTGGATATGTGGGGATAGAGTTTATTTAATAATTCAATACTAGCTGGTCCATTAACTTCACAATCATTTACGATTTGCTCGTAAACTTCAAAATGACCCGCAGATACATAATCAATCAGAATATCGCAAAATAAGTTAATTTGATCGATTTCCGGCAATTTGGTCTGGTTTCTATAACCAGATAACTTACAAAATAGGACAATGACTTGGCTACGTTCTGCTAACCAATTTTCGACGGCAGTATTCTTGCACCTTAGTTGTTGTTTGGGTTCGAATTGGTTTTCCAGCATAATAC
>CAZOBX010000445.1:0-2612 GCA_964578045.1 uncultured Kangiella sp.
GTTGTGAGGTGTAAAGATGCTTAGCGGCATTCGAAATATTTAAATCGTATTGAGATATCGCCAGTACAAATCTTAGTTGTTGTAATTTCATTGTATTTTTCTCTATCCGTTAGTTGAAACCATTATTACAATCACGGTTTCTATTAGGGTAGTACCCTGAACATCAGAAATCCGCTAGTTAAAAATAAAAAATATTAAGAAGCCATCGAATGAACAGTACTGACAGCACGCCCGGATGGATCAGCATTTTTGGTGAAACTCTCATCCCATTCAAGCGCTTCCTTGGTACTACAGGCGATCGATTTTCCGCTTGGCACAGTTTTAGCCGCGCAATCGCCAGGGAACTTTGTATGAAATAAACGTCGGTATAACAATCCTTCTTTAGTATCAGGGGTGTTAATTGAAAACTCGTCGTTAGCTTTTGCAAATTCGACATCTGAAATCGTTGATTCGGCAAATTCCTTAATAGAATCAATCCAGGAATAACCAACGCCATCGGAAAATTGCTCTTTTTGTCGCCATAAAACATCATTCGGTAAGAAACCATCAAAGGCTTCACGCAATATGTGTTTTTCCATTTTTCCGTTACCGCACATTTTTGCTTTTGGTGAAATCGTCATCGCGGTATCCAGGAATACTCTGTCTAAAAAGGGAACTCTTGTTTCAACGCCCCAAGCGGCCATGGCTTTGTTGGCACGTAAGCAATCAAATTGATGTAACCTTTCAAGTTTTCTAACGGTTTCTTTATGAAATTCTTTTGCATCTGGTGCTTTGTGGAAATACAGATAACCGCCAAATATTTCATCGGCACCTTCGCCAGAAAGGACCATTTTTATACCCATCGACTTGATTTTTCGAGCCATTAAAAACATTGGAGTGGACGCGCGTATGGTCGTCACATCGTAAGTTTCCAAATGGTAAATAACATCAGCTAGCGCATCCAAGCCTTGTTGAACGGTAAAATGAATTTCATGATGGATCGTGCCTATTTTGTCTGCTACTTTTTTGGCGGCAATTAAATCAGGTGAACCTTTTAAGCCAACGGCAAATGAATGAAGTTGTGGCCACCACGCGGGGCTTTGTTGATTGTCTTCAATTCTTTTAGCCGCATATAGTTGAGCAATCGCTGAGATAAGAGAGGAATCTAAACCACCAGATAATAATACGCCGTAAGGCACATCAGACATCATGTGCTTTTTAACCGATTTAATCAGCGCTTGCTGAATCACTTGTGGTGATGCGTCCAGCCCTTTTACCTTTTCATAGTCTTTCCATTCAGGCTCGTAATAACGCTTTATTTCACCGACTTTGCTGTCTAAATAATGTCCTGGAGGAAAGTGTTGTATGTGGTCACATACATCGACCAGTGATTTTAATTCTGAGGCTACATAAAGCTGTTGCTGATCGTCATACCCATAATACAGAGGGATAATTCCCAGTGGATCGCGGGCGATCAAATAACGGTCTTCTTTCTGATCATATAAAATAAATGCGAACATACCTTCAAGTTGGTTTAATCGTTTTTCAACCAGAGAAGAGTGAACCTCAATTCCCTCATGATGATCATGAGAATAGAGCGCAAGAATAATTTCGCAATCCGACTTGGTTTGAAAGCAATAGTTTGTTATTTCAGACTCTTTCAGTGATCGATGGTTGTAGATCTCTCCATTAACTAACAAGGCAATATCTTGGTTTTGGTTAACCAGTGGTTGCTCACCTGTTTCAATATCGACGATCGCTAATCGCTCATGGACCAACACGGCATTATCACAGGTCCAGATACCTGACCAATCAGGACCACGATGGCGTTGTTTTTGCGATTGTTTAAGCGCTAGACTTCGATAGGCCTGCGCATCAGCTTGAATATCAAGAATTCCGAATATGGAACACATTGTTTGACCTTATTTAAAGTTTTCGCGTATGAGTGGTGTGATCATTAACTATTTAGCTGTAAAAGTGAATAGTATTCATTAAATATAGCAATAGTGGTGAATATCCGTTAAAAAAGGTGTATTATTTTGTGGATTGATTAAACTTAAAGAGTAAATAGCATGCCAAATCAAGGAATCGACAAAACGGCCAGTATGGAAAGCGACACAAAATTACCTAAAATTGATGATTTAGATAAACAAATCATCAATTCTTTAGTGGTTGACGCCAGGGCTTCCTATGCTGAGCTAGGTAAAAGATTCAAAGTCAGTCCTGCAACCATTCACGTCAGAGTCGAAAAAATGAAAAATTCAGGGATCATTACTGGACACCGATTGACAGTAGAACCGAAGAAATTAGGTTTTGGGGTTTGTTGTTTTATTGGTATCACACTGAAAAGTGCAAGAGATTATCAAGAGGTATTGGCAAAATTAGAGAATATTGAAGAGGTTGTCGAGGCTTATTATACCACTGGAGCTTACAGTATTTTCATTAAGATACTCTGCCACTCAATCGATGATTTGCATTGGTTATTGGTGGATAAAATTCAATCGATCGAAAAGATCCGAGCGACGGATACGATCATATCTTTGCATAACCCTATTCATCGGGCGATTAGTTTGTAGCTATTTATACCCGTTCCACCTCAAGATGCAGGTTTCAGCAAGGCTAGAAACTGCCCT
>CAZOBX010000446.1:0-2594 GCA_964578045.1 uncultured Kangiella sp.
GTTCGGAATTTGAAATTATAAAGTCCCATATTGTGGAGCAATCCGGGATGACTCAAACCGTTGTTTATACCGAACTCGGCAAATCTGGAGTGGTTCGCATCGATCTCGGCTCAATACTTTCAGCGCAAACGATTACCCTTCATCTTGATTTCGAACGTGCATTCTCCACAAAACTAGCTGGACTGTATAAAGTGGTCACCGGTGATATCGCCAGTATTTTCACCCAATTTGAAGCGACCGATGCTAGATTAGCTTTTCCCAGTTTTGATGAACCAAGATTTAAAGTGCCATTTCAGCTCAGTATGAATATTCCTCAGGGGCTGATTGGCATTTCAAATACCCCGGAAATCAGCCGAGAAATTCTGTTGGATCATCGGCTGAAATTGCAGTTCGCCCAGACTAAACCTTTACCGACTTATCTGGTTGCGATGGCTGTAGGCGATTTTGATATTGTCAGCGATACTGAAATACCGGCTAATATTTACCGAGACTATCCATTACCAGTGAGAGCATTAGCTTTAAAAGGCAAAGGGAAAGAGCTTTCCTTTGTACTAAAACATACCGAAGAAATTGTTTTGTCTTTAGAGAAATATTTTGGTCGCGGATACCCCTATCAAAAACTCGATTTTATTGCGGTGCCTGATTTTTCTGCGGGGGCAATGGAAAATGCTGGATTGATTACTTATCGCGAACAAATTTTGTTGATCGGAGATGAACCGACTATTGCGCAAAAGAGACGTTATTTTCAAGTCCATGCTCATGAATTGGCGCACCAGTGGTTTGGTAATCTGGTCACCATGAAATGGTGGGATGATATCTGGCTTAACGAAAGTTTTGCCGATTGGATGGAAGGAAAAGTCGTGGCCGAAATTCATCCCGAATTAAGAACCAATGAAGGTCTGACAAAAAGTCGTCATCGAGTGATGACCTCGGATAGTTACGTAGCGACTCGACAGATCCGAGAACCGATCAACACTAATGGCGATATTATCAATGCCTTTGACAGTATCACCTACACCAAAGGTAGCGCCATTCTCAACATGTTTGAAAACTATCTCGGTGAAGAGGCTTTTCGTCAAGGCGTTCAATTGCATATGCAACGCTTTGAGTTCGGTAGTGCGGATGCTTATGATTTTATCCAATCTTTGAGTGATGCAACTCAAAAGCCAGAGATAGTGGAGGCCTTTAATAGTTTTCTTTCTCAGCCCGGAGTGCCGCTAATTAAATTTAACTGGCAATGTGACTCAGCTAAACAAGATTCGAGTGGCGAGCAGATGGAATTGACGATTCAACTTAATCAATCCCGTTATTTACCGCTAGGTACTAAAGGTAGTCCCGACCAGAACTGGCAGTTGCCAATTTGTATAGCCAGTATAAATGGCGATTCTGTTCGCTCTAGGAATGAACAGTGTTTTATGATGACAGATACTGAATTGACTCGATCAATTTCTTTGCCTCAATGTCCTGTTGCTGTATTTCCTAACAGCAATGCCAAAGGGTATTTCCGCTGGACCCTTAATGCTCAAAAATGGCAATCAATTCTTAGTCAATTATCGCTACTTACTCACGAGGAATTAATTTCAGTTAATTCAAATCTATTGGCGGATCTGCGAGCCGGTAGGATTGGCGCTGAAACGCTAATTGCTTCGGCGGAAAAATTTATACAGCTCGATGATTATGCCAGTAAAACCTTACCGGTGGATGGACTTAATTATTTAGCCGATTATATCGCTAATCCGGCGGATAGAAAAGCAATGTCAAGTTATCTAAAAGAATTGTATTCGCCTTTAATAGCGGAGTTGGGGTTAGAAGCAGACGGCCAGCTAGATAAAGATTCGCCTACTTTAGCAGCTAACTTGCGATTGAGTCTTCTCGATTTATTTGCCCTCAAACTAAAAGATCAAAACATTCGAGAGACTCTAAAAGTAAGAGGTATTGCCTATATCGGTTATCAAACAGATAACGAAATTAATAAGGATGCGATCAACAATGACCTTGCCGAATTAGCTTTGTCGGTAGCCGTGCAGGAACTTGGCCGGCCATTTTTCGATCAATTAAAGACACTGCTCGATCAAAGCACCGATGGTTCATTGCGAGGTAAGTTATTACATGCAATGAGCGCGACCACCGATAAGGAGTTATCGGAAGAAGTTCTCGATTTGATCTTGTCTACGGATACTCGGCTTAATGAAAAAAGAATAATGATCTTTGATCAAATGGCGATGGCTGAAACGCGCGATGCCACTTATGAATGGTTTAAAAGTAAATATGGAATTATTGCTATGTTTTTACCGTCGGAATATATGGCACATGCCCCCAGAATCGGTACGCCTTTTTGTGACCGGGAACATTATCAGGATTTATATGATTTTTTTGTTGACGAAATCAGTGAAGTGGCTGGTTCTGTAAGGCATTTTAATAATACTTTGGAGCAGATTGAAGTGTGCAGTGCAATTAAGGCGTCTATACCGGAGCTCATAATTCCTGCTGATTATAACTAAATTGTTTTGGGATTTTTAGGCTGAAAAGTACGAATAGTGGACATCAAAAACAAAAAAGATTTAAAGACTTTATTCACCACGGAGGCACGGAGG
>CAZOBX010000447.1:0-2578 GCA_964578045.1 uncultured Kangiella sp.
GCAGATAACGCACTAAATCACCGGTTTTATATAAACGGTCATCAGGATTATCACTGAAGGGATTTAGGATAAATCGTTCTGCTGTTAATTCTGGCTGATTGAGATAACCTCGCGCAAGACCTGCTCCACCAATGTGAAGCTGACCAGCCGCTCCAAAAGGCAATAGTTCAGCATTTGAAGATAAAATATAACATTGGATATTGGGTAAAGGCCTACCTATAGGTACACCCATTAAATTTTGCTGTTTAATTATTTTGAAAGCACAGCAACCTATGGTTGTTTCTGTTGGTCCATAGTGATTAAAAACTTGAATATCTTTACTCAACAATTGAAATACTTTATCCGCTGTTGGGTCGTCTATGGATTCACCTCCAAGGAAAAGCCAGCCAACTGAAAAATATTTTAATCGATTATGTGGATATAAAGCTGAGAAGTGAGACGGCGTTAATTTGACAACATCGACTTCATGGTGCTGCAAGTAATTAGAGACGTATTCACTATCGACTATCTGCGCTTCAGTAAAAATATGCAGAGTACCGGCAAAAGCTAGTCCCAAAAAGAGCGAGGTATTGCCAAGGTCTGTTGCAATACTGGTCAATACTCCATAGCTCAACTCATCAGGCACAGAAAATTGGTCTCGTATACCGGATAAGTAGTTACAAAGGCTTTTATGTTCAACCTTCACGCCTTTCGGTTTGCCGGTTGAGCCCGAGGTGTAAATCACATAAGCCAGATTAGATGAATTCTGATTAATGGTAAGTTCAAGATTAGTGCTTGGATAAGCCCACAATTTCTCCTGAGAAGTCAAAGTATCCAGTTCAATCACATCAATATTTTCTGCAAGTGCCAATAGTGATTTTAACTCTGATTGAGTCAGTAGATGCTTGATATCAGTATCGTCTAAAATATATTTTAATCGTGCTTTTGGATAATTTGAATCCATTGGCACATAAGCCCCGCCCGCTTTCAAAATAGCCAGTATTCCAATCACCATCTCCAAACTACGCTCAACACAAATGCCCACTAAAGTTTCTGCTTCAACACCTTGCGCTCGAAGATAATGGGCCAGTCGATTAGCCGCTTCATTCAGTTCTCGATAAGTGAGTTGTTTCTCTTCAAATACCACCGCAATATTGTTCGGATTTAATTGCGCTTGCTGTTCAAATAATTCGTGGATCAGTTTGTCTTTTGGATAATCTGTTTTGGTGTCGTTGAGCTCATGAATCAGGTAATGCATCTCGTCTTTTGAGAGCATCGGTAAGTCACACAGTTTCGAATCGGGCGCATGGGCTATGCCCGTTAACAAACGATTTAAATGCTCACTCAAAGTTTCAATATGCGCTTGAGTAAATAACGAAGTATCATAAGTCCAGGAAAAATAAATACCTTCGTCTGTTACTTGTGCGTTGATAGTTAAATCAAATTTGGCAACCTCTTCAGTGCCGATAAGTGGCATAAAGGTAACACCCGGGATCGTTAACTCACTTTGTTCATTAGTATCCATCGTAAACAGGATTTGAAATAGCGGCGTGTGCTGGGTACTACGCGGTACTTTGCAATGCTCAACCAGCTGCTCAAACGGAATATCCTGATGGGCTTGTGCGTCGAGGTTAATGTCACGAATATGGGCTAAATAATCAGCAAGGTTGTCATGTTTCGTATCCGCTCGAAGTACCAGGGTATTCACAAAAAAACCAATCAATGGCTCAAGCTCTACCTGCATGCGATTGGCCACTGGCGTGCCAATCACAATATCTTGACTGTTACTATGACGGGATAAGACTAAGGCTAATCCGGCATGGAGTAACATAAAGGGCGTCAGCTGATTGTCGGTTGTAATTTGCTGTAATCGCTGATACAAGTCAGTATCGAGCTGACTGCTCACCATAGCCCCTTGATGGACTTTCATTGCTGGCCGCAGGTAATCCAATGGCAGACTATGAACCGCCGGCACGTCTGCTAACTGTTTTGTCCAATAGTCGAGTTGTCCTTCCAATACTTCCCCAACGAGCCATTGTCTCTGCCAGTGAGCATAATCCGCATACTGAATTTCTAGTGGAGCTAATAGGTTAGGTTTACCTTCTGTTATTGCTTGATACTGAGCAACAAATTCTTTTAGTAAAACCCCCATTGACCAACCATCCGAAGCGATGTGGTGCATATTAAATAACAAAATAGCTTTGTTTGCTTTTTCTTGAGTCGACTTCCTTTGGTTTGACAAGCGAAGATAAGCAACTCGCACCATTAAGTCCTGGCTTAAATCAAAAGATTTTAGGCTATCCTCAAGAGCTAGTATTTTGACTTTTTCCGCTTGTTTTGTTTTATCCAGCCGAGTTAAATCATGACGAACCAGTTTAAACTCAAACTTTGATTGAATGATTTGTAATGTCTTATCACCTTCGGCTTTAAACACCGTTCGCAGGGTTTTATGGCGCGTAATAATTCGGCTAATTGCCTGCTCGGCTGCCTCCACATTAAAGTCACCTTCAATCTGCAGAGCGGCGGGCATATTGTATTCAGCACTGCCCCCTTGCAGTTGGTCGATAAACCAGAGGCGTTGCTGCGCAAAAGAGGTGAT
>CAZOBX010000448.1:0-1688 GCA_964578045.1 uncultured Kangiella sp.
GTGAATTGTTGTCTATTCAAAAGAAAGTAATCATTCAGCCTTCCGTGGCTCGATAAATGGCATATGCCCCATTCAAAGAATTAGTGAACTCGAGTCTATACCCGTTCCACCTCAGGTTAGTTATCTTCTAACTCGTTTGCCTTTTGAATAATCACTCTCTGCCCTTTATCGTCGGTAACGATTTCTCCAGCGGGCTCAATTTCTACCTTGCTATCACCGACCTTGACTGGGATAACGAAAGCTTTGGCCAAGGTTTTTCCATCTTTAATCACATTAGCCACTAACCTTAAATAATGCAAACCTTCTACCGAAGTTGTAACCTTCATAACTGGTAAGGTTTCACGATCACCGGACTTGTTCATCGAACTTTGCCAGTTCTTATTGGCATTTATCAAAGTCAATTTATTAGCTGAGGTATTCGCTTTCACAAAAATAACCGACTCCACCTTGGACTGGAAATTAACTTCAATTTCAATCTCTTCACCAGGTTTAGGAGAATCTGTTAATATTTTATAGCTCATAGAAATAGGAGCACTCGGTTTTCCAATCGGCTCAATAATTGTTTGTTTTTTAACTTGAGTTTCTGCTCGTTCTTTATCTGCAGCACAACCGACAACCATCACCGCCATAGCCGTTGTTAATAAAAGAGTATTCATCATTTTCATCTTAATTCCCCTAATTCGCGGTCAAAGTTACATCAATACAAGTATCTCTTACTGTTCCTTGTATATTACTAAATTCATAAACATCCATAACAAAGGTTCCCGTTTGTAATGTTTGGTTGGTTGACTCGTTCCCCACTTCTTCACTATTAAAAATAAATGCTCCTAGCTGATAAACATAAAGATCCGGATCATCACCGGCGGTTTGTCCTACAGCGGTAAAGTTGTAGGAACCAGCGTTTGTGATTTGAAATGTCAGATACTTTCGATTTCCTAATTTGTTGTATTGCCCGTTCGATCCGTAACTGCATATTTCTACATTTCCGCCAACAACTAAAGTTTGATAGACCGGCAAGTTTCTAGTATCACCTCCATCATTCGTCTCACCAGTTCCAAAATCATCAGTTACCGCAATATCTTGAGACGATAACAAAGAGTCTATCGCTGCACTGTTGGCAGAAGACACTATTTTTAGTTGATTGGCAAAAGAGAAAATAGAGGTAAAAGCCAATGTGTCCTTCTCACCACCAATCATAACTTGATATATTGGCGTAAATCCCAAACTTATCGAATCGGAACCATCGTCTGTTGAATCATAAAAATCATAAATCAGTGACTGAACAGACGATTCAGAAAACCAGCCTTTGTTGGTTCCTGTGGGGTTGGATTCAACATTAATATCAAATCCTTGACCCTGGCCTTGTCCCAGTGAATCACGGTAAATTGGATCGTCTGTCACGATACCGGAAAGTGCGTTCCCCCACCCCTCTCCCAAGGCCACACGCATATCTAATTTATCACCACTGCCATGGGCACCCCCGATAGAATCTGAACGAGACAACTGACCTTCAAAATAGTGCCCCCATTCATGAACAATCACATGTCCGTCATATTCATCGGTATCACCATTTGCGTCGCCGAGAATAAAAATTTCTGTGCCATTAAAATGAGAGGTTGATATTTGCCCTGCCGAAGTATCTCCATCCGCGGCAATATTATTAACGCTCCAGTTTAGTTTCAAAGCAG
>CAZOBX010000448.1:1698-2551 GCA_964578045.1 uncultured Kangiella sp.
GGCATTGCCACATTAGCATCTGCAGCAACCACTTTTTCTTTCGCTTCGTATATCGAATCAAGTATTGCAAAAGGTGCTGCCACTCGAGTTTGGGTATAGTCTGAGCCTGTCCAACCTGATGCAGCGTTAAGATTTAATGTCACGGGCACAACATTTATTGCTTGAACAGCCGAATCCATGGCATAAAGCGCTTGACCACTGGTATTATCAACCACGGTAAAGTCCCAGCTAGGAAGAGAACCTTGTTGTTTTAATTCAGCTTTAATCCGCACAATATAACTAGTGTTTGTTGAGACGACAAAGCTGTAGGCTCCGTTGGCATCACTAGTTGTTGTATTCAAAATTGAAATACCGCTGGCGTCCAACAATTCAACCGTCGCACCTCTTACGTTAGACTGCACAATATTATTATAATCCAATGCGCTAGCAGCGGTATGCGGGACATGGTCATAAGTAATATTACCTGACAAAGTAATAGCGGCGAGAATATCGATGATAGTCACACTTACGCTATCGACAGAACTTTCTCCTTGTGCGTCGGTAACCGTCAAACTAAATGTCAAAACAAGCGTTTGGTTTTCAGCCACTTCAGGCGCAGTAAAAGAAGCGGTAGCATTAGTTGAATTCGATAGAACAACAGTTTGTCCCGCCGTTTGCTCCCAGAGGTAACTGACAATTGATGTGTCATCACTGCTTGCACTTCCATCGAGCGAAACTATGGTTGATTCTACCGCACTAAAATCTTGAGAAACAATGGCGATTGGTGCTTGATTAGCGGGTGGCTCCGTTGATGAATCTCCGCCGCCGCCTCCACATGCGACGACAACGCTTAACATCAAAGCAGTTAGAAGAC
>CAZOBX010000449.1:0-2532 GCA_964578045.1 uncultured Kangiella sp.
AAATAATTCCTCAACAAGTATTCAACAAAATTCCGTGGAAAAATGGAAAAGGTGTCACTTTGCAGTTGGCCATCAATACCAACGGTTGTTTGGCCAATTTCGAATGGCGATTGACTATCGCTACAGTTGATAGAGATGGCGAATTTTCGGACTTTATAGGATATACCAGAAACCTGGTTCTGATCGATGGCAAAGGCGTGGTTCTCAGTCATAATGATAACCAAGTTGATCGATTAGAAAAGCGATTAGATTTCTCTACCTTTGATGGCGCCAATAAAACAACTGCCGCGCTTATATCTGGGCCGATAACCGATTTTAACCTGATGACTAGAACAAAAGATTTCTCGGGCTCAGTCGAAACATTTAGCGGATTACATCAGGTGACTCTACCAAATTTACAGTTTTGTTTTATTTACGGACTGAATGAGAAGCTGGAATTAGTTTCAAAACAAGCTCAATTAACCAAGAGTTTGCAGGCCGGTGATTTAATGCAACTCTCTAATAATGAGCATTTAGATCTAGTCGTGACTGGTCGTGATTTCATCCTGGTATATATTGATAAGTTGTAAGGTCTAATTTGGAGCACTAGACTAAGACATTTATAACAATTCAAAAGCGTCACAAATCAAAAGGGATTGGAATATTTGATTCTAAAAAAGCTGATCAGTGAATAATAATCGGCAGATTCGCTCTGATCGTGTCGATTACATATACGTCGTAACTCATTGAATTCTTAACGGTTTATACTCGTTGAGTCGGTATTTTATCTGGTTCTTCGAGCTATTCCTCTAAAACCTGGTTATAATTGCATAAAGAATATTAAACGAACCTTAGGATATAATTGACTAATAAATTAAACTCGGAAACGGAACTTCTAGCAGAACTGACAAAGTATAAAGTAAGAACTAAACGACTGGAACAAGTGGTTAGGACCTTTGCTGCAACCAAAAAATTACAAAATTCACTTTTCCAAATCGTTAATATTGCCAATTCAAACAACAGCCTCCCTGACTTCTATCGAGAATTACATACAATCGTTAGTGAGCTTACTTTAGCAAAAAACTTTTTTATTATGCTGCTCCATCCCGAAGATGATTGTGTGAGTTTTCCTTATTATGAGGATGACGAAGATGATCAACAGGGAGATGACGATCCGCTGCATAACCCTATGAAAAAAATTCCAATAGAAAAATTAGCTGGGACCGCAACCATGAAGGTCATTAGAGAACGAAAACTATTGCACTTAGACAAGGCAGGATTTGAAACAATGGCAGTGACCGGCCGGGCACCAGAAGATTGGATTGGAGTACCTTTAATTATAGAAGATCAGTTACTAGGTGCTTTGGTTGTACAAAGTTACGATGAGGGATTTCGTTATAACAAACGAGATGAAAATTTGCTAATTTATGTTTCGCAGCATATTGCTACAGGCCTAAGGAGAAAGCAAGATGCCGAATCGCTCAAAGAGGCTCACAATAGACTACAAAGTTACAATCGCGAGTTGGAAGATAGAGTTGTTGGGCGGACCGAAGAACTTAAAAAAATTAATCTTGCTTTGGCAAACGAAGTAAAAGTAAGAAGAAAAAGTGAAAAAATTCAAAAAGCCCTTTTTAAAATCACCGATTTGGTCAGTACTGCCAGGAGTTTGAACGATCTTTTTGCAGGGGTCCATCAAACTATTTCTGAATTGATGTACGCCAACAATACCTTTATCGCTACCTTGTCTGAGGACAAAAAACTACTAGAATTCCCTTACTTTGTCGATCAACACGATGAGCGACCAAGCACTATCAAGCTCGCCCAAAAAGGGTCACAATTTGAGCAAGGATTGACAGCACGAACGCTAATCAGTGGAAAATCTTTGCTTTACAATTCGTCAGAAGGCTCTGTTCAACATCGAATGGGCCCAGTCGATGTTTCGTGGCTTGGCGTGCCGTTAAAGGATAAAGAGGAGACTTTTGGCGTCATAGTGGTACAGAGCTATGACCTAGCGCATATTTACGATCAACAACATTTGTCACTGTTGGAAACAATAGCTCACCAGGTGTCGACTGCTATTTTGCGTAAAAAAGATGCGGATGCACTGTTGATGGCACATGAGCATCTGGAACGGCGAGTCAAAGAAAGAACATCGGTGTTGGAAAGGACCCTCGTTAATCGACGAAAAATCGAAAAACGATTAGAACACGAATCGCTACATGATTCTCTCACTCAGTTGCCTAACAGGCGTTACTTAAGCGAAGAACTTAATATTGTATTAAAAGGCAAAACAACGAGTCGACCCTATGACATTGCGTTACTTTTCCTTGATTTAGATCGTTTTAAAATTATCAATGATAGCTTGGGTCACCATGTCGGTGATTTATTTTTAATCCAAGTCGCTAAAATTTTGAAAAATTGTATGCGAGAGGATGATAAAGTAGTCCGCCTTGGCGGCGATGAATTTTGTATTTTAATGTACGATGTTTACACGGTTGAAGCTGTCTCTTATACACATCTGACGCTGCCGACGAAGAGGATAGTGTAGATCTC
>CAZOBX010000450.1:0-2481 GCA_964578045.1 uncultured Kangiella sp.
GCAGATAACGCACTAAATCACCGGTTTTATATAAACGGTCATCAGGATTATCACTAAAGGGGTTTTTGATAAATCTTTCTTCGGTTAATTCTGGCTGATTGAGATAACCTCTGGCTAAACCGGCACCACCGATGTAGAGCTCACCATTTCCTCCGAGTGGAGCTAGTCTTCTATTTTCGTCTAAGACCAAAAGCTGACTATTATCAACCGGTCGTCCAATTGGAGTGAAAATACTCATTGGTTTTTTATTTAAACTAACCTGATACAAGCTGCTACAGATAGTAGTCTCTGAAGGCCCATAACCATTAACGATATTTATTTCAGGTATTAATTTCTTAATGGCTTTCAAATCAGTCAACATTATCGATTCTACGCCCACTAATAAACGCTCTATCCCAGGCTTTTTGTCTTGAATTTTCAACCAGGAAATAAAATCTTTAATCATAAATGGCGGTAAATAAGCGCTACCAATATTAATTTTATAAATAAACTCAAATAACGCATTAGGATCCATTCTAATATCATTAGTGATGATATGAAGCGCTCGTCCATAAAGCAATGCACTCATGATCTCATAAACAGAAACATCAAAACTCAAGCTGGTCCATAAAAGAGATGTCTCTTTTTTTAATGGCGCCAATAATTCAAATTGATTCAAAAGATTCAAAACGCCTTTTGAGTAACACGCTGCACCCTTCGGCTGTCCTGTTGAGCCTGATGTGTATATCACATAGGCGAGATTTGATGAGTTCTGATGGGCCAGGCGTTGAGGATTTGTATCTGGATAGGACTTTAATTTTGTCTGGATCGCTGCGCTATCGAGCTCAATCAAATGGCTTGTTTTTGCAACGGCTAATACTGAGGTCAAACTGGACTGTGTCAGAATATGCTTTACTGCTGCGTTTTCTAACATGTAGTGCAAACGAGCTTTAGGATAATTCGGGTCAAGCGGCACATAAGCACCGCCCGCTTTCAAAATAGCCATTATGCCAATCATCATCTCCAAACTACGCTCAACGCATATGCCAACCAGGGTTTCCGCTTCAACCCCTTGCGTTCGCAGATAATGGGCCAGTCGGTTAGCCGCTTCATTCAGTTCTTGATAGGTCAGCTGTTTATCTTCAAACACCAGCGCAATATTGTTTGGGTTTAATTGCGCTTGCTGTTCAAATAATTCGTGGATCAGTTTGTCTTTTGGATAATCTGTTTTGGTGTCGTTGAGCTCATGAATCAGGTGGTGCATTTCCTGTTCGGATAACATCGGTAATTCACACAATTTCGCTTTCGGCGCTTCGGCTATGCCCATTAACAAACGATTTAAATGCTCGCTCAAAGTTTCAATATGCGCTTGAGCAAATAACGAAGTATCATAAGTCCAGAAAAAATCAATCCCTTCATCAAGCATTTGTGCGCTAATGTCTAAATCAAATTTAGCAACCACTTCTGAGCTTTCTAATGGTGTAAAACTCAATCCAGGAATACTCAATTCATTTTGCTCATTGCTATCTCTTGTGAACAAATCCATCGTGAACAGTATTTGAAATAACGGGGAGTGATGTGTGCTTCGTGGCACTTTACAATGTTCAACCAGCTGCTCAAACGGAATATCCTGATGCGCTTGTGCATCAAGATTAACGTCCCGGATATGGGCTAGATAATCGGCAAGGTTTTCATGTTTCGTATCCGCTCGAAGCACCAGGGTATTGACAAAAAAACCGATCAACGGTTCAAGCTCGGCCTGCATTCGATTGGCCACCGGCGTGCCAATCACAATATCTTGACTGTTACTGTGACGGGATAAGACTAACGCCAAGGCTCCATGCAATAACATAAAGGGAGTCAGCTGATTATCTTTAGCAATTTGTTGCAGTCGCTGAGACAAGTCAGTATCGAGTTGAGTTGTTACCACAGCCCCTTGATGGGATTTCATATCCGACCGTGGATAATCCAGCGGCAAACTATGAACCGCCGGCACGTCTGCTAACTGTTTTGTCCAATAGTCGAGTTGTCCTTCTAACACCTCGCCAACCAGCCATTGCCGTTGCCAATACGCGTAGTCAGCATACTGAATGGCTAAAGGCGGCAGCGGGTCTGGCTCTCCTTGAATAACCGATTGATAGTGAGTGACAAACTCGCTCAGTAAAACCCCTATTGACCAACCATCAGAGGCAATGTGGTGCATATTAAATAACAAAATATCTTTGTTTATTTTTTCTTGAGTCGACTTCCTTTGATTTGACAAGCGAAGATAAGCAACTCTCACCATTAAGTCCTGGCTTAAATCAAATATTTTAAGACTATCTTCTGCGGCTAAAGTTTTGATTTTTTCTTGTTGCGCTTTTTCATCTAGTTGAGTTAAATCATGACGAACCAGTTTAAACTCAAACTTTGGTTGAATGATTTGTCGTATATTTTCATTTTCGGCTTTAAATACCGTTCGCAGGGTTTCATGGCGTGCAATAATTCGGCTAATTGCCTGCT
>CAZOBX010000451.1:0-2462 GCA_964578045.1 uncultured Kangiella sp.
TAGCGAGCTAGTCCTGCAGGTAAGCGCCTAGTTCTGGCCAATTTCTCGACTGGCTGAACTAGTCAAAATCCCTGCGTCGAGGTACTAGATCCCAGAAACGTACTAGTATAGAATATGTTATGAAAGAAATGAAAATCATCAATTCATCTATCGCAGTCATACTACTACTGCTGTCCAATGTTACTTTTGCAGAAAAACCCTCTGAAGATGACCTTTTACTCATTCTTGACCAATCAGAAAAGTTAAGAGTAGCCAATCTAAATAAAGCCATAAAATATTTAGAACCTAAAAAACAAATCTTTGTCGATAGTGAAAATCCCATAGGACTAACTGAATACAACTTGTATTTAGGTTTTTATTATATTGCTATCGGAAAATTTGACATCGGTGAACACTTTTTAGACCAAGCAAAAAGTATTATTGACTTGCACGATATCCCAGCCCAACAAGCTGATGAAATATTTTTTAGGGGAATGTTAGCGCAGAAAAAGGCGGAGATAGAAAAAGGCACCGAGCTATTTTTAAAGCACTATGATTTTGCTGAAAAACACGGCCTGGTGACTAATCAAATCTATTCCAAAATTCATTTGAATCAAATGTTCACAGGTCAAGGAAACAGTCTGGGCGCCTTAACACACTTAAAAGATGCCTATCGATTACTCCCAAAAGTTAAACCTGAAAAGTGGAAAAGAACGGTGGCTCTTAAAGCTCTGGTCACTAGCTCGATGGGTTCTATATATGCCAATCTTGGTGAAGCGCAAAAGGCCGTCGAACTGTTCCATGAAGCAATCGATGGCTTTATGGATTTTAATAGTATAATCGATGCTGGTGTAGTCACCACAAAACTGGCTTCAACTTATGCCAATTTATTGAATAACCATGACCAGGCTAGAGTGGAGTTTGAGAAGGTCTTTGCAATAGCGCAACAAATAAAAAATGCTCGGCTGATGATTCTTTACTATCAGGGGATCGGAAAGCTAGAACTTGAAACAGGCGAATTTATTAAGGCTGAAAAAGCATTTGAGAAATCCATTGAAATCGCCAGCGTAAATGGTTGGCAACGATACATAAACTCCTCTCAGTTTAATATGGCAAAAGTCTATATGAAACTTGGCAAGTGGGAAGCTGCCAGGCTGCTATTGGAAAAAGTAGCGCCTCATTACGCCAAATTTGAATTGTTCGATAACTCTTATGAAGTTCACAACGCGTTACAGCAGATATATTTTAAGCAAAAAAATCTGGATAAAGCCTATTTTCATCAAACTCAGACACTTAAATTTTATAAGATCAATCAAAACATCGAATCTAACAAAGCATTGGCCAAAGTTAGAACGGAAATGGACATTGAGCTTAAGGACGTTCGCAATCGTCTATTGGTTAACGAAAATGAACTTTCCAAGCTAAATCTTTTTAAACAGCAACTCCAACTGAAAAATCAGAACCAGTTGCTTATCTCCTTTTTTGTCATCATTTTACTCTTGCTGGTGATTTCTTTTGTTCTGTTACTCTTCTCAAAGAAACTTCACCGACAAGCCTTCCGAGATTCAATGACAAAGTTAGCCAATCGCCGCCGGGTGTTTGAATTTGGTGAAAAGGAATTGGCTAAAGCAAAAAAGAAACGCCTGGCCTTTTCTGTGGTGATATTCGATTTAGACCGATTCAAACATATTAATGATACCTTTGGTCATGAAATGGGGGATAAGGTAATCGTATCAGTCAGCGAGATTTGTCAAGGCATGTTGACTAAAAATGGACTCATGGGCAGAATTGGCGGTGAGGAATTTATATTAATTTTACCTCAGACAGAAATTAATGCAGCTTTTGACATCGCTGAACAAATGAGGAAAAGCATAGAAACCTATGATTGGAAAATAATCAACCCAGACCTTTCGGTCACTTCAAGTTTTGGTGTGACCCGTTTTTCGGGTAAAGAGAAAGATCTCGACGAACTAATCAGAGTATCCGATGGAGCGCTATACCTGGCCAAAGATTCTGGCCGTAATAACGTTAAATTCGCTGCAGAAATAGTGGTCGACAAAACTAGAAAACGGCGATAAGCAGTTACGTCAACCAAACAAATCCAAGTAAACCCACTTTCCAATAATTAACCTCAACTCGGGATTAGAATAGCCAGAAAAAGCTTAATATTTAGTAAGTTACACCATAACAATGAGGGTTAGTTTTTAATTAGCCGGTTAAATTTAGACCAGTGTAACTATTTTAGTGGATATCAAGACGAGTTTGCTTCGTAATAGCTGGCTATTGGTAGCAAACTTAACGCAGAGAGCCGCTAAAATAGTTGTGCTGGATGGCTGTGCTTATCCCGAATTGAGGTTATATACATGTTCCACCTCAAGATGCAGGCTTCAGTGCTCAGCTAGGAAAGTTGAACAAGGCATCATTCGCAGGGAATGACGAGTCCTTTCCAAGAGTGATAACGCGGTGCAAGTTTTCTAGCTGAG
>CAZOBX010000452.1:0-2458 GCA_964578045.1 uncultured Kangiella sp.
AATTCACTTAGTTCAAAATACAAACTTAAAAGCGGTTTTGTTGGCCAGCTTTTTGATGAAAAATCCGGTAAACTCTACTTAAAGATAAATAATCTTAATAGTGAGTTTATTTATCAATCGAGTTTGCCTCAGGGATTAGGATCAAATGATGTCGGGCTTGATCGTGGGCAGTTAGGAGAGGTGAGGTTGGTCGAATTCAACCGAGTTGGAAACAGGCTTCTTTTAGTTCAAAAGAATACTCGTTTTCGCGCTATTTCTCATAACCAACAGGAATCACAATCGGTGCAGCAGGCCTTTGCCTCCTCGATACTTTGGGCATTCCCAATAGTGGATTCGAATCAAAACTGGGTACTGGTTGATGCAAGCGATTTTATTCTACAGGATATTCACGGTGTGGTTAGAAAGCTTGATCAGCGCAAACAAGGAAAATTTGAACTCGATAAATCTCGCTCAGCCATCTTTTTACCCCGCTCAAAAAGCTTTCCTGACAATACCGAACTAGAAGCAAGTATTACTTTTACCTCCGATAAACCGGGACAATTTGTCCAACAGGCCGCCATTAATCCTTTTGTGGTTTCTTTGCGTATCCATCACAGTTTTGTTCGATTACCCAAGCCGGGTTACCAATCGAGAAAATTTCATCCGCAAAGTGGCTTTTGGTCTTTTGAGTACCAGGATTATGCTCAGCCGATCAATCAACCCGTTACTCAACGATTTATTGGTCGCCATCGTTTGCAAAAAAAGCACCCGCAGGCCGCCATCAGTGAAGCGGTAAAACCGATAATCTATTATCTTGATCCCGGTGCGCCGGAGCCTGTTAAAAGTGCGTTGATAGCCGGCGCGTCCTGGTGGGATCAGGCCTTTCAGTCCATCGGTTATAAGGACGCTTTTCAAGTCAAAATATTACCGGAAGGTGCCGATCCAATGGATGTTCGCTACAACGTTATTCAATGGGTTCATCGCGCGACTCGGGGTTGGTCCTATGGGTTTGGTGTCACCGACCCAAGAAACGGGGAGATTATAAAAGGGCACGTCACTTTGGGGTCATTACGGGTTCGTCAGGATTATTTGATTGCGCAGGGCATGCTATCACGATTCTCAAAAGGTGATCTGGAAAGTGTCGAGCAGGACAAAGAACTGATGGATTTAGCGCTTGCCAGGATCCGCCAACTAGCCGCTCACGAAGTCGGGCATACTTTGGGCCTGGCGCATAACTTTGCCGCGAGTACCTTTGGCCGCGCATCCGTAATGGATTATCCCCATCCATTGTTTGAAATCAAAAAGGATCCACAAAGCAAGCAAGCGAAAATCGTATCGGATAACGCTTATTCTGAAAATATCGGAACATGGGACAAAGCAATCATTGCTTATGGCTACCAGACGTTTGCTAAAGGAGAGGAAAAAACAGGGCTTGCAAAAATATTGGCCGATAGTAAAAAGGCATCAATGTTATTTATTTCTGATCCTGATTCGAGAAAAACCAGCTCAGCTCATCCCAGAGCCAGCTTATGGGACAATGGAGAGAATGCCATTGATGAACTTGAAAGAATGATTAAGCTTCGTCATTTGGCTTTGCAAAATTTTGGTGAAGCCAGTTTGCAATCTACCCGCCCTTATTCTGATCTGCAGGAAATATTAATGCCTGTATACTATTTTCATCGATACCAGGCAACCGCCGCAGCTAAATGGCTTGGCGGAGTTGAATACGACTATTCGGTAAAAGGTAATTCTGCGAGTGCAACCTTGGTCACAGCAGTCGATCAGAAAGAGCAAAAACGAGCACTGGATATTTTGCTTAAAACACTTCAACCTGAATTTCTATCGATCGATAAGAAACTGCAACAACAGATATTTCCTAAGGCATATGGTCACAAACTTGACAGAGAAAATCTGGTTGGTAATAGCGGGGCGGTTTTCGACCCCATCGCGTTATCCACCGCATCGGTACAACACAGCTTATCGCTTATTTTAGAGCCTCATCGACTGGCCCGAATCCAACAACAACATATACACAATAATCAACAACTAAGCATTCGAGCAGTCACTACAAAATTACACCGAGAATTTGTCGATCAACGATATAACAATGTTGAGGGCCTGATCCATCAAGCCAGCGTCGATTTGCTCTATTCGAATTATCTTAATTTGATCGCTTCTGCCGAAGTGTCTGCTGTAGTAAAAATGGAAATCTACGCAGCCCTTATGCAACAAAAACACTATTTAAACAGTAAATTAAAGCGGCTTAAATCAACTTCAGCCTACTATGCCTTTTATGTTTATCAATCATCCAGAATTGACAAAATGCTGATAGGAAACCTTAAAAAAGAACAGCTATTGAAGTTACCAAAAATGCCCCCAGGCTCTCCGATCTAACTTGGACTAGTACAATGGCTTGGTCTCAATTAGTACCTCGACACAGGGATTTTGACTAGTTCAGCCAGTCGAGAAATAGGCCAGA
>CAZOBX010000453.1:0-2441 GCA_964578045.1 uncultured Kangiella sp.
TATGCAAGTTTCTGTTGAAACAACTACAGGTCTTGAGCGCAAACTTAAAGTTGCGGTCGAAGCTAAAAAAATTGATGATGTGGCGATTGCCAAAATGAAAGAACTGGCAAAAACCCAACGCATGAACGGTTTCAGACCCGGTAAAATACCGCTAAACGTGATTAAAAAGCGATTTGGTGACCATGTTCGTCAAGATGTCATATCTGACGTCATGCAGCGATCATTTTATGAAGCAGTTGTTCAAGAGAAGTTACAACCCGCTGGACCGCCAAAAATTGAACCGGTGATCATGGAAGAAGGCAAAGATCTCGAATTTATTGCAACATTCGATATCTATCCACAAATTGAGATCCAGGATTTTTCAAAAATCACGATTGAAAAGGTTAAAGCGGATGTATCAGACGATGATTTAGGCAAAATGTTAGATACGTTGCGAGAGCAACAAGCTAATTGGGCTGAAGTAAAGCGCAAGGCTAAGTCAGAAGATCAGCTGGTGATTGATTTTGTCGGCACGATTGATGGTGAAGTCTTCAATGGTGGAAAAGCTGATAATTTTGAAATAGTTTTAGGCCAAGGGCAGATGATACCGGGTTTTGAAGAACAGCTTGTAGGCTCTAAAGCGGGTGATGATGTTGAAATAAAGGTGACTTTTCCGGAAAATTATCAAAACAAAGATGTCGTCGGAAAAGATGCAGTTTTTGCCACTAAAGTACACAAGGTAAATAAGAAAGAAGCGTTAAAACTTGGCGAATTAGCGGAAAAATTAGGCATAGAAGATGGTAATATTGCCACCCTGAAAAGTGATATTCGTAAAAATATGGAAAGAGAACTTTCGCAAGTTATTTCATCAAAAGTTAAACAACAAGTTATGGATGCATTAGTTGCATCTCACCAGTTTGATATCCCCAAAGCCTTGCTTGCACAAGAAATTAGTCAGCAAAAACAACAGGCATTGCAACAATTTGGCAGTGATTCAGTTAATTTGCCTGATTTACCGGATGAATTATTTGCCGATAAAGCCGGTAAGCGAGTTAAATTAGGCTTAGTTGTCGGTGAAATAATCAAAGAACACAAAATTACAGTGGAAAAAGATAAAATCCGAACCAAACTAGAAGAGTTAGCATCAGTCTACGAGCAACCTGAAGAAGTGATCAATTATTATCTTTCTGACGAAAGCCGATTGAATGAAGTGGAGCAGCTGGTTCTCGAAGACTCGGTCATTGAATTGGTAGAACATTCTGCTACAGTCACTAACAAGGCTATGAGCTTTGATGAAATAATGAATCCAAAGCAGCAAGCAACCGAAGAAGTGAATCAGGCGGAACAAGAGCTAAAAGAATAAAAAGGTCTTTATAGCCCATTCCACTTCAAGATGCAGGTTTCAGTGCTCAGCTAGGAAAGTTGAACAAGGCATAATGTGTAGGGAAGACCCAAAGCATTCGCTCTTAGGCGAGGCTATAGACAACCATCTTCTTTGTTATGAAATTTCGAGCTAGAATGACTAGCCTAAAAATTCCATGCCTCAAATATGGCTGTTTCTAGCCTTGCTGAAACCTGCATTTTGAAGTGGAATGGGTATATACCAGGATTATTTTAAACCCGGTGTTGAAATTGCTATAGTTAACCCATAAGTTAGCTATAATAGTTTTGCTGCTGGGTTTTTTTATACCTGGAGTAAAACTGAGGACCGTTTAAGTTTCATAGGTCGCTCGGTTAAATGGATGTTAGTTGGTAAGTGTTTACTAAAGTCGCTTGAATGAGATAAAATGCATCATAATCATATAGATAGGGTAATAATTCAAAGATGATAAATTCTAAAGCTATTGAAATAGCATCGGGCCTGGTTCCCATGGTTGTAGAACAAACTGCCAAGGGAGAAAGATCCTACGACATTTATTCTCGCTTATTGAAAGAGCGTGTTATCTTTTTAGTCGGCCAGGTTGAAGATCATATGGCTAACCTGATCGTAGCGCAGCTGTTGTTTTTAGAATCCGAAAACCCTGACAAAGATATTTCGTTATACATCAATTCTCCTGGCGGGTCGGTGACTGCAGGTATGGCCATTTACGATACGATGCAGTTTATTAAACCTGACGTCACGACTTTGTGTATTGGTCAAGCGGCTAGTATGGGGGCTTTTTTGCTTGCAGGTGGGGCTAAAGACAAACGTTTTGCGCTGCCTAATTCTAGAATGATGATCCATCAACCGTTAGGCGGTTATCAGGGGCAGGCATCGGACATTGAAATCCATGCGCAAGAGATACTTAAGATGAGAGCTAACTTGAACCAGATTCTTTCTCATCATACTGGCAGAAAACTAAAAGATTTAGAAAAAGATACCGATAGAGATAATTTCATGGGCTCTGATGAAGCGGCCAAATACGGGTTAATTGACAAAGTGATCAATAGCCGTGATTAACTAATAATCCGGCGATTAAATT
>CAZOBX010000454.1:0-2439 GCA_964578045.1 uncultured Kangiella sp.
GGGAGCTCACCCAGAAAACTACTGCCGCGTTGCGACTCTCGAAAAGGGTTGACCATTCCCTTCGAGCCGCGTCTTGCATTAGCTTTCTGGGTAAACTCTGGACTAGTCAAAATCCCTGTATCGGAGTACTAGAACACCATCTAAAACTTGTGTAATGGCCTATTATCATAATTATTGACCGAGGCTATTACAGCCAGCGATTAAAATGATAGAATTCCCTTATCAATCATAAATATTTAACTGATTAATCTGGGCTCCATGCCTAAGGCAAAACAATGACCGACATCCTCCGAATAGCCACTCGCAAGAGCCCACTCGCGTTATGGCAGGCTGAATTCGTTAAAGCAGAATTGGAAAAAATTCACCCCAATCTCAAAGTTGAACTAGTCCCCATGGTCACCCGGGGAGATAAAATTCTGGATACACCGCTGGCAAAAATTGGCGGTAAAGGGCTTTTTGTCAAAGAACTTGAATTGGCAATGCTGGATGGACGGGCCGATATCGCGGTTCATTCAATGAAAGATGTACCCATGGATTTTCCACAAGGCCTGGGGTTGAGTGTGATCTGTGAGCGTGAAGACCCCAGAGACGCGTTTGTTTCCAATGCTTACAAAAACATCGATGATTTGCCGCAAGGGGCCAAAGTGGGTACTTGCAGTCTTCGTCGCCAATGCCAGCTGAAAGCCAAAAGACCGGATATTCAGATCCTGGATTTACGCGGTAATGTGGGCACTCGACTAGCAAAGCTAGATGATGGCCAATACGACGCCATTATCCTCGCCTCGGCAGGTCTCAAACGACTGGGGTTAGTCGAGCGGATCGCGCATGAAATCGACACTAACTGGATGTTACCTGCTGGTGGCCAAGGAGCGATTGGAATTGAATGTCGTGTGGACGATAGTCGTATCCAAAAATATCTGGCGCCATTAAACCACACAGAAAGCGCCTATCGAGTGACCGCTGAAAGAGCGGTTAATCAACACCTGGAAGGAGGATGCCAGGTGCCGATTGGTGTCTTTTCGACGGTGCAAAACGACTCTATTCATATCGAAGCTTTAGTTGGTAAAGTTGATGGAAGTCTCATTATTCAAGATCACATTGTAGGTCACGTTGATATGGCTGAGCAGTTAGGTGTCGAGCTTGCAGAGCAGTTGCTATGTGCTGGAGCCGGCAAAATCCTGGATGCATTGGTTGAATAGTGATAAAAACTAATTAATGAATACATCTAACTCTGTTCATTTTATTGTGACTCGACCGATCAATCGGGCAACCAATCTTGTTGAGCGACTCAAGAAAATATCAACGAAAGATCAACCCCTACAGATAGATCATTGCCCGTTAATTACCATTGCCGACTATTCTGAAGAAATAGTTCCCAATTTTTCTGCTTTTAACGGGGTCATCTTTATCAGTGGAAATGCGGTTGATCAGGCCAAAAAACAGCTCCATTCCCCTGATTGGGAAAAACTGTTACAAAATCCTCTGTATGCTATTGGGCAACAAACCGCCGCGATCTTACAATCCGATGTGGACCAATTAAGTAATAACAAGGCTCTAGCAGAACGACAAATTGTCAACTTTCCACAACAAATGAATAGCGAAGGATTGCTTTTAATGCCGCAGCTGAAGAACATTGCCGGTCAATCGTGGTTAATTGTTAAAGGATTGGGCGGCAGAGATAAATTAAAAAATGGACTTGAAGCCGCGGGTGCGATGGTCTCAGAGCTGGCTGTTTACCAGCGAAAATTGCCAGATTTAATGGCTCAAAGACAAATAGCATCTTATAATCAACACAATCCTTATTGGCTTGTAACGAGTTTACAGGCGCTCAATAACCTTTGGCGAATAGTCGAGAAAAAACCGAATGACTGCCGAATTATTGTGAGTAGTGATAGAATTGCCAGTGAGGCAGTAAAAATCGGTTTTAATGTTGTCGCCCAATCATTCGATGCGACAGATCAACAATTAGTAAAATGCGTTAAATATTTTATTCGGAATAAACAATTATGACTGATAAAAATGGTTCGGATTCAAACGACAACTCAGATAATAAAAATCCAGACTCTAATGCAACTAGTGCTGGCGCGGGGACTAGGGGTTCGAATACCAAAAATACGGACAAAATCATTGGTAAAAATTCAGTCTCCAAGCTCAACCCAGTAAATCAATCAACAAACATCTCGAAAAAAACGACCAAGCCAGCGCCTCCTGAAACTGAAACACTTACAAACCAGAAAGAATCTGTTGCAACGATTGATAAAACTTCCCCGGCAGAATTATTTAACGCCAAACCCATGCCAAAGATGCCATCTAACAAAAATAAAAGAAACTGGTTTATTCCTGGTCTGATTGCGCTGCTGGTCATGACTGCCTGGGGACGTGGTTGGATGGCGGTGATTATCGCCGTTGGCCTCATCAACGTACCGGTGTTTGCCAGGC
>CAZOBX010000455.1:0-2362 GCA_964578045.1 uncultured Kangiella sp.
CATCTGCCTCAATCGCGCGCTTGGTGGCATTTTCGAAAGCAACTTTGATCTCGTCCATGCTACAGTCAGAATTGATACCAAGAGCATCAGCTGCGGCGCCAATTAACATTTGCTTGCTAATTGCCAAATCTTTCCAAACCTCTAACTGTAACTCTAATTCCTCACGATCCACTCAAATTTCCTCATAGTTGGCTAAATATAGTTGGATGATATTTGTTGAAAAACATAATTGCTCAAATTTTAGGCGGGGCATCATACCAAAAGTGGTTGTTGCTGGCTAGCATATCGAGGCAAAGAATCAAGGAAATTTGTGATATTTTTAGGAAATTAGCCATATTTTGAGATTTGTCCTAAAAATGACCATGAATAAGAAATTATGCGTTAGCGAGATCTGGTAAAACGGAGAATAAACTCCGAGCCAGGTTGACGATCATAAGCGTCAATTTTGGCCCCCATTGCCAGGGCTAACTCCTTCACTAATGCCAAACCGATTCCCGTTCCGGTCACTTCTCGAGTGAGTTCATTGCCACTTCGGTAAAAAAGTTCAAAAACCTGTTTTAACTGTGATTTAGATATTCCAGGGCCAAAATCTCTGACTGAGACATCGATGCGATTTTTACCTGCCAGACTAAACAAGATATCAATCTGTTTTTTCTCGGCTTTGACCCCATACTTAATGGAATTGTCGACCAGATTTATTATGATTTGTACAAATGCATCCGTATCAACAAGCAAAGAAGCGGATTTCAATTGTGGATCAACTGATACGTCCAGAGCAAATTCGCTTTGTGAGATTTGTGAATCAACTTTCGATCGAATTAAACTCACTAATTCAGTGATTTCAACCTCAGTCAAATTAAGAGCGAGCGCATTATGACTGACTTTTGAAATCTGCAACACATTGGCTATCAGACGAGATAAGCGTTCAGATTCGGTATAAATATAGTCATAATATTCTTCTTTTTTCTCATCACTTACCCAGCCTTGTTTAAGAATTTCACCATACATCCGAATAGAGGTGAGTGGCGTTTTTAACTCATGACTAACGGAAGAAACAAAATCTTGCTGTTGTTGCACTAAGTTAGATTGTTTCATGGTTAACCGATAAAGAAAATAAGTACCAAGGATTAGTATTAAAATCAGACTACCCGCCACCGCTTTAATAAAAGCAGCGCCGACACCAACTGGTACCTGGATAACCCTGAAATCCAGGGAAAATTGTGCGAAGGGCTCGCTCAGGCTTATTACTGACAAAACTTCATTTTGCATTGGTTGGTCACTAGCGGTTGGACGACTTGAATCATTTTCTCTGCGATTAAATGTTCTAATCAACTCTGCGGCATAATAGACCTTCAACCCTGCGATTTCGGCCAACGGAGACTGCAAATAGAGCTTTTCTATTGCGGTATTCAGGAAGTCTTGCGCTGACAAGACCGCTCCCTGGATCACTCGTTTATTGTTACGCCAGACTTGCCTATAGACAACAAAATGGCCACTTTCAAGTAAACTAAACTTAAACGGCTCGATTTCACTTTCAAATAATTTGATTTGAATTTGATCTTGTTCTAAACGTTTCGATGACTTTTCCTCGACAACTAAAGACTGCTGCGGGCTGTATTTTTTCTCAATCCGACTTTTACGAGATTGCGGTTTGCTTTGATACTGATAGCCCGATGACTCCGATTGAGACCGTGATGGTTTTGCTTTGCTTTTCTTAGCGACATTTGCATAAAGTTTTTGTTGTTTTTGCCGTGCTAATTTGTTTTGCTGTTCCATATCTGCTAGCTCAGCAAATCGCTGCCTGCTATTTGTTTGCTCTGACTGAACTTGTTCAGCCAAAACGCGATCCGATTCTGGCTCACGGAATGATGCAAATGATTCATCGACTTTGGTTAATTTTTCTGTTTTGCTATACTTGTCGTTGTCACCCACTTTTTCGTCGCTCTGAACAACCTTGTCGTTTGAATTAGCCTGGCCTTTTAGAACAGACACTTCATCTTGAATAAGACCGTCGAGCCTTTCTTTTTTTATACTACCCACTAATTTATTCTGTGAAAGAATATTCCACACCGATTGCTCGAGTTGATTTCTTAATTGATTTTCTTGTGGGCTGATCCCATAAAGCTGTGGCTGGACCGCCGATTGTACATGTGAAGACGGTAAAATAGGTGTGCTAAAAGCGCCTTTTTCGTCGATTTGAAAGTAACCAATACCCCCAGCGATATCAGACTCGACCGGAAATTTGGAAAGTTCTGAACGCTGGATAAAACGAGCTTCAGGAGATCCTGCTAAAACAAAAAAAGTATAATCGGTATCGGAGCGCGCTTCCTCTTTATCGATTGCTTCTGCTAAAGTGCGGTCA
>CAZOBX010000456.1:0-2349 GCA_964578045.1 uncultured Kangiella sp.
ATATATCTTTGGGTCGTTCTTTCAAACTCAAACAATGAATAGGAAAAACATTAAGGCGGTAATAAAGATCTTCTCTAAAACGCTTCTGTTGAACCTCTTCTCTAAGATCCCGATTGGTCGTCGCGATGATCCTTACATCCAGTGTAATTATTTTTTTAGCGCCGAGACGTTCGACTTCTTTTTCCTGGATCACCCTTAATATTTTCGCCTGCAAAAACAATGGCATTTCCGAAATTTCATCGAGTAACAATGTGCCGCCCTGGGCCTGTTCGAACTTGCCAGCACAAGCCTGATAAGCTCCGGTAAAAGCGCCTTTTTCATAACCAAAAAGCGTAGCTTCTAACATATTTTCTGGAATTGCTGCACAATTGATAGCGACATATTTTTGTTTATTTCGATCGGAGTTTTGGTGAATATATTGAGCCATCACTTCTTTACCGGAACCACTTGAACCTGTGAGCAAAACATTGGAAGGAGTACTGCTAATTTTTTTTGCATATTGATAAATCTCAACGCTTCGCGGATCGACAATCACGGTTTCTTCGACTTTATGATTAGGCAAGTAGTTTTCGATCAACGCAGTCAGTTTTTCCGGTTCGAATGGCTTTTGTAAATAATCGCAAGCGCCTAATCGCATGACTTCAACCGCGTCGCTGACATCACCATAAGCGGTCATCAGGATCACCGGTAAAGCGCTATTATTTTTACGGATGTGCTTCAGTAAATCGATCCCGGACATCTGTTGCATTTGAATATCGGTGATTACCATATCCGCCGCATTCGGTTTATTTAAGAGTGCCACAGCGGCTTCTGCGCATTCCGCAACACTGACCGTATATCCGGAGATCTCTAAACTAGCTGACAACGCGCTGCGCAAAGCAAAATCGTCTTCAACAACTAATATATTAGTAGTCATATCTACTCTCCTGACTAGTATTTTTTCCCGCTTCTTGATTATTAATGGGGGTGTAGAATTTTTCTTTGGGTAATGAGTTCTGAGACATTGAAATCTGTTTAGTCAATCGATGCGGTTCGACCGAACAGAGCGGTAAATCGACGGTGAATCGACTGCCTTTGTTGATGTCTGAATCAACTTGAATAATACCTCCATGCTCTACCACAATCGCCTGCACGATAGCCAGCCCTAAACCATTACCATTAGCTTTTGTACTGTAGAAAGGCTCAAACAATTTCTTGTGATCATTCTTACAAATACCGGCTCCTCGGTCGGTTACTTCTACGATCATTCTTTGTGACTGGCTTGAAGTGATTGAAATCACCACCGGCACCTTATTTTCGCTCGCTTCAATCGCATTAGCCACCAAGTTATTAATTGCACCGACAAGCGCATCGGCATCCCCAAGCATCATGGTATTTTTGAAATTAGTGGAATCAATTTCAAATTCAACCGGATGGGAGAAAGCATTGCAATTACTCTTGATGGTTTGAATTAACGTCTTAATCATAAAATAACTTTTTTGTTTTTTCTCGCCTTTGACAAAACTCAGCATGTCAGCTATTTGCCGATCCATAAATCGCAATCGTTCCATTAATTGGTGGCTAAATTCTTGTTTTTTATTGCCGCTTAGTTTTTTTCCGTTGAGGTGCGAGCCGTATAAAATAGCTGCAGCCAGCGGCGTTCGCAACTGATGAGCCAGTGACGCAATCATGGTTCCCATACTGGAAAGTTTCTGTTGCTGGCTTAATTCGCTTTGCAACTCACGGGTTTTGGTCATGTCGGTCAAAACGATCATTTGTCCAGGCTCAGAATCTAAAGCGCGAGTTTCGATGTGTACTTTGCGGCCGTCCTTAAGCGATATTTGATGGCCGTCATCGGCCTGCGGCATAAAGGCACGGTTAATCACATTAAGCCATGATTCGCCTAATAAAGGTCTACCAAGTACATCGATTGCTACCGCGTTGCAATCTCTGACAATGCCGTTGCCGTCCAATACCACCACTCCGGACGGCAAAATAGCCAGCAGATGTTGCAATCGATCAGCCATCGCCTGTTTTTCTTCGATTGCTTCGCTTCTTTGTTCATTAACATCCTGCAGTTGGCCACTTAATTGTTCAACCTGCCCTTCGAGATTTTGATAGGAATTAACAAATGACTTTGACAGCCGATTTAAGTCAGACATCACTGTATTTAGATGAACATCCGGGCAGTCAAAAGCAGCGTCTGGTTTGCAAGAGTTTGAATTTGACTCTCTATTTTGGCGAGCTGCCAATTGAGATAAGCTGATTTGTTTTAGCTGGCGTTCGGTTTGCTCACGTTGAGCTTTACTCGAAATTAAAGCAGAATAATTTTGTGCATTTTGTGGCATGCAATCCTCACTAAATCATTGA
>CAZOBX010000457.1:0-2306 GCA_964578045.1 uncultured Kangiella sp.
CAGACATTTTAGCTGAACACTGGAACCTGCATTTTGAGGTATCACGGGTATAATTTAACTTAAATTGGGATAATACCGTAAATGGTGTCTCAATATCTGTTAAACAATGGTAAAATTTAATGATTATTCAATGTTTTAACAAGAAATTATGAAAAATTTATCTAATTCCCAAATCCGCCACCTTAAAGGATTGGCCCATGATTTAAAACCCGTTGTAATGATAGGTGATAAAGGCCTAACACTGGCAGTCATGGAAGAAATTGGCATTGCGCTAGGCGCGCATGAGTTAATCAAGATCAGTATTCGAGCCGATGACAAAGAAGAAAAAAGCAAAATGATCGAAAAAATCATCAAAAAGACCCAGTCGGCTAAAGTGCAAACCATTGGCGGTAAGTTGGTCATTTTTAGACGCAACAAAGAAGCCAAAATAGCCATTCCAAAATAGCGTCACAACAGAAAATTCGCCGATCCTGTCTATGCCAACTTCTTCAAAATGCCACTAGCCAATAACCAATGAATAGAAAGTTATATACTTTATTACTTTATTTTCTTTCACCACTGGTCTGGTTATATTTTTTTTATCGGGGAATAAAGGATCGGGGCTATATAAAAGGTCTTAGCCAAAGATTAGGCTTTGGGATACAAAATATCATAGCAGGCTGCATTCATATTCACTGCGCCTCCGTTGGGGAAACTCGTGCGGCGATTCCATTAATTAAGCAGCTTGCTGGAAAATTTTCATCCGACAGTTTGGTGATAACCACCACCACACCAACCGGCCGAAATGAAGTAATTAAACTGATTGGCGAGCTTAACCACCCTGGTGTTCAGCACTGCTATTTACCCATTGACTGGCCGGGAGCATGTCAGCGATTCATAAAAAAAATACGACCCAAAATTAGCATTTTGATGGAAACCGAGCTATGGCCGAATCTGCTTGATCAATTGTCGAAAAAAAAGGTCCCTACTTTGTTAGCGAATGCAAGGCTGTCTGATTCTTCGCTTAGAAAATACCAGAAACATTTGCCGCTTAGCCGAGAGTTATTTTCCAGAATTACCCGAGTGGCCGCTCAGTACGAATCCGATAGTGCAAATTTTCAATCACTAGGCATCGCCAAAAGTAAGATTGAATTAATCGGAAGTATCAAGTTTGATATTACTCTGTCTGATCAGCTTAAAGAAAACCAACAACAGCTAAAGCAACAATGGAGTAAAGATAGGGCATCATGGATAGCGGCAAGTATCCATCCAGCGGAATTTGAAATGGTTTTGAATACTCATCAAAAACTGTTAGTGGATTTTCCAGATTTATTATTGATCGCTGTGCCGCGCCACCCCGAGCGATTTGAAGAATTCAAACAGGCTTGCCAAATACAAGGATTAAACTTTGTCAGCCGAAGTGAGGCTATATCCCCAAAAAATAATCAGAGTGTTTTAGTCGGCGATTCCATGGGCGAACTTATTCTGATGTGTGGTGCTGCGGATATTGCCTTTGTCGGAGGAAGCTTAATCAAAAGAGGCGGCCACAATCCATTAGAGCCAGCCGCCTGTGGTCTACCTGTTATCATGGGGTCGAGCAATTATAACTTTTCTGATATTAGTCAGATATTGCAAAAACAAGATGTGCTGGAAATTGTCGAAGACCCGGCTTCGCTTTATCTAACACTGAAGAATTTGCTGTCGCAACCAGCTTCGCTACAAACTCGCAGCAAAGCAAGCCAAGCAATATTTGCAAACAACCGGGGGGCGGTCGATAAAATCATGTTGTTGATCAATCAACTGCTAGCCGACAATACTAGTACCTCGACACAGGGATTGATAACCTGACAGCAAGTATTGCCAACTTTTATCATCAAAATAAAACGAAGAATGAAGTCTTTTTTCTTTTAGTAACGAGCGTTTCAAGCGTTTAAGGTTTTGCTGTTGCCACGAATCTTTGACTGTCCTCATTTCGCAGCGATCAAAATCAATTAACCATACCTTGTCATCATCATTCAGCAAAATATTGTGTGCGTTGAGGTCGGCATGATAAATACCCTGTTGATGAAAATTTGCAATGGTTTTTCCGATATTTCCCCACACTGTTTCTGACAAATAGCCAATTTTTAGTTTCGCCACTAAATCCTTTGCTGCTATTTTTTCCATCAACAAATCGGCGGTGTAAAACAATCCTTTACGCATGACGCTGGCGCCAATCGGTTTGGGAACCGGCAAATTTAATTCAAGCATTGTTTGCAGCAAACGAACTTCTCGAAAAGCGCGCGTATTTTTGATGCCAGCATAAAAAAAATGGTCATGAGTAATTT
>CAZOBX010000458.1:0-2201 GCA_964578045.1 uncultured Kangiella sp.
CTTTAAAGGACCTACTTTTAAGGTAGGTGTGAATTGTCAAAACTAATTATTCCTGGTAGATATTTGGAAGGCATGATCTTAGTTAAGATAGTCGAATAATTTCTCTAAACAACCATCCCATCCTTTTTTATGTTGGCGTTGAATGGTTTCGTGCATAATTCTCTGATGTGTAACAATCACTTCCGTACCGAGCGGGTGATCCTTGAACAAAACGGTCACTTTTTCCGGTGCTGGTGTGGTAGAGGTATTCCAGCTGTAAACCAATTTTTTATCCATGATGATTTCTTGGTAGGTTCCGAAAATAGAAAGAGTTTCACCATTGGGAAGTAGATTATCAATTATATAATCCCCGCCAACCTTAAAATCAACAATTACTTTTGAGCAGTTGACGTCCGCTGGACCAAACCATTGTTTTATTTTCTTAGGTTCAGTCCACATGCCAAATACGATATCTGGATTAGCGGGTATAATTTTTCTTGTAGTTAAATCTAGAGTATTCAATAAATTACGCCTATAAAATGGGTTAGCGTTATTCGCTGTCTTGTTCGATTATGTTAGCCAAAGATTCAAGCGAGTCATTCCAAAATATCTTGTAGGAGGCGAGCCAATCATTAACGTGGATAAGCGTCTCCGGTGAAAAGGTGCAGGTATATACTCTGCCGTTTTTGTTGCGGATAAGTAAGCCTGCTTTTTCTAAGACACTGAGATGTTTTGATGCCGCAGCGAGAGTCATATCAAAACGAGATGCCAATTCAGATACACTTGCCGGACCCTTAATTAATAACCTCAGTTGTTCTCGTCTGGTTCGATCGGAAAGCGCTTTGAAGATAAGATCTAACTCATCGTCAGAGGTGCTTTTTTTCAACAACTCGCTTTGCATTATTTTTTACTACCGATATCAGGCTTTGAAATATTATACCAGATGGTATAATATAAATGACAGTATACCATTTGGTATATTAACTGATGGCGTATCATTTCGCTATAATAAGATTAACAATCAGGTATTAATTTATGATAAATCAAGAAATAAATCTCGACGCTCCGGCATCACAAATCTACGACATATTAACTGGCTCTGCGGTATTTAGCGAAGTAACGGGCAACTCGCCAACCGAAATTGAGGCCGTGGAAGGAGGCTTGTTTTCGTGTTTTGGGGGAATGATAATAGGTAGGAACATCGAAATGGTAAAAGACAAACGAATCGTTCAGGCGTGGCGAGCGAAACCGTGGGAAGAAGGCCAGTACTCCCTTGTCAGGTTTGACATAACAGATAAAGGTCCTCAATCTTTGATTACTCTGACTCACTCTGCGTTTCCGGCAGGCTTTAAAGAGCATCTAGATAAAGGCTGGCATGATAACTACTGGGAGCCAATTAAGAAATATCTTGAAAATTAAAAGAATTTGTCAATCGATAGTGAAAAACTTCAGAGTTCCTTGCAGTAAAATTTCTATTTCGATTTGAGATTAATTTCCCAATAGGCGTAGATCGGGAGTCGCCTGGCAAGTAATATCATCAGCAGAACAAATCCAGCCAACAGGCCCAGAGATAAACTGACATCCAGCCAATGGCTAAACGGTGTATCATCCGGAGAAAAAACCGGTATGACGATTAAATATTTGCTTATCCAGATACCCAAATTTATCCCTAACGCGAGCAAACACATCATCAGTAACGAACGTTTGACTGCGGCAAATATTAATGCCACAAAGGGAATAAAGAAGCATCCCGCCATCATACTCCAGTAATAAGGGGAGTAATGACCGTACATTTGTCGCCATACCAGATCGGTTTCACGAGGCAAATTACCGAACCAGATCACGAAATATTGTGACCAATAAAAATACAACCACATCAAGGTAAAAGCGGTGACAAGCATGCCCAGGCAGCGGATTTGAGTCGGGCCGAATAAACTGCTTTCAGTTGATTCAACCATGTATTCATCGGTCTTCATTATTTTCGAGTTAGCCGTTTTATTACGACCTAAAAAAAGTGGAAACAAAATTAAGGCTGATGTTCCGGCAAACAGGTTTCCAAACCAGTAGAAAATAGGAAAAATACTGCTGTGCCAGTGGGGCAGTAGCATCATGCCAAAATCCCAGGCGACAAAGGTATTGCAAATCACGAAACTGATCAGAATCAAAGGTGACAAAACATAAAGTTGTCGGGCAACTTTATGATGATCGATAGCGTTATCTTC
>CAZOBX010000459.1:0-2193 GCA_964578045.1 uncultured Kangiella sp.
AATTTCCCAACAAATAAGAATCTCTTTGCCGGATAAGCTGAAAGCTCATGATAGACAACATAATCGCGGTGATAATCGCCCCTACCCGGTGGCTCGCATGGATCGCAATTCGACCAGCAGAATCTAAAATACCAAATTCGTAGTTTTCGGCGCCTTGTCCCCAGATGGTAAATCCGGCAATAAAATCACTATCAGCAAACCAGTTACCCTGGCAGATCGGCAACTCGTAACAAACGGTTGCTGCGTAATTGGCCGAAGTCCAACCGCCCAGAATTATTTGCATCACCAATACAAGTGTGGAAAAAATGACTAACCCAAAGAATCGAGATTGTAAATTGGTTGATACCTTGGCGATAAAATTATTGGCATATCTCAAGCTTAAGGACGCGAGCAATACTAAGGTTGTCATTCCACCCATTAAATGGGCCATTACGATGCCAGGGTGTAATTTCATGGTGACGGTCCACATACCAAGTGCGGCCTGGAATATGACTAAAACTAATAAACCAAAGGAATGCACTCTTGTCGGCCGGTTCTCACCTTTTAAACTGAGCAGGGCCAATCCAAGAACCAACAAGCCAAGTGTTGCAGCAAAATATCGATGAACCATTTCTGGCCAGGCTTTTTCAAACTCATAAGGCTGATCGGGAAAAGCTTGATTGGCGATTTTTATATCAGCATTTTCTGTTGGGATATGCGAGAAGCCATAACATCCCGGCCAATCAGGGCACCCCAAACCAGCATTAGAAAGCCGAGTGAAAGCCCCCAACAAAACCACCACAAGAGCAAATGCGGTGGCGATAATTGCTAACCTTTTGACAAAATCTCGATTCATAAATTAACTCGTTTTTCTACCGTATTTTTCATAAAGCCCGTAGGCTCGTAGCGATTATTTAACCTAATCGCGAATATTTAAACAAATGTAAAATATCTTTGCGCAATTTGCCACTCATCATCGGCGCATCCTTCTCATCTTTCACAAAAGGATACTTCATAAAAATATTGCCCAGCGGATCAACTAAATAAATGTAATTAGCCGGTAGGTCTAATCCTTTTCCGCTGTGAGTTTTGTCTATCGCTTTTATTCCGACGGAAGAAAATTCACTTGTAGAACTGCGGAAATTCCCCGCATCTAACTCATAATCTTTTTCAAAAATGACCAGTTTATTAATCCTTAATGCTTCCTTACCTAACCCGATGTATGTTTGATGAACGGTCATCAAATTTAAATTAACACAATCCTGATCACAGCGTTCCGATTGAATCGGGAGAATCCACCAATAAAGGGTTTCAAATTCTTTACCGGTAATTTTTTCACCATTGGTCTTGTAAATCGCATAATCTTCAATATCAGTGACTTGACTGGACTCGATGAGTTCACCTTGCGCCGCGCCTGGGCCTGAAAACCAATTGCCAAAATAGGCCGTATACGCCAGCAATACTGGAGTAATAAACATCACCATCAGCAAGACCAGTGTTTTGCGATTTTTTCTAATGTTACCTTCATGTGATTGATTTTTATTTTCATTAAAATCCACAATTTTTCCCTCTAAATATTTTTATTACTTAATCTTGTCGCAAACCATTCTGCACAATAGGACTAAAGTCAAAAACTCCTCTCCTTTTCCCACCCCTCTCTAAAATATACTTCGTTACTATCCATTTTCTTCAGGTTCTTTTTTTATCAATACAAACAAACTGATAACCAAAAAAGCGAGTGATAGTCCAAACCATTGAAACGCGTACCCCAGATGTTTATCTGGTGACATACTGACCCACGCCCAGTCGATTTCAAAACTATCATCAACCTTTTTATCTAATCGTAGCAAATAAGGTTCGATGCTAATCTCAAAACGTTTTTCCAGCAATGCTAACATATATACATCTAAAACAGGCAAACGCAGAATTTTACCATGACTTTCGAGCTCTGCATCGCCGGAAAGTACCTGTTGGTTAATCTGATAAACTCTGCCTTTAATTTTCCAGTCATTACGCGGTAATTTAACCTGAGGCAATTGGGAACGGTCCGCGAATCCGTCAATCCACCCCCGATTAACCAGCAAATAACGGCTTGAATCAAGATCTTGCACTAGATTTAATACGTGATAACCTAAGTTACCGTTTTGAATTTTGTTTTCAACCAGCAAATTAAATCTTTCAGCCAATGCGACCTCTAACCGGAGTCTGCCAAAA
>CAZOBX010000460.1:0-2192 GCA_964578045.1 uncultured Kangiella sp.
TCTTCTTTGTTATGAAATTTCTAGCTAAACAGGAAATTGCTCCTTGCATTTCCAGCATACAGTCCATCCATGGACATAAATGACTAGCTGAAAAATTCCATGCCTTAAATATGGCAGTTTCTAGCCTTGCTGAAACCTGCATCTTGAGGGGGAACGGGTATATACCTGATTATCAAGCCTACGAATTCCAACCTTAACATTTTTCTGCTGTAAGTGATCCATTTAACTCAAATATGAGCGATGAGTCGCGCGACTAATTTTCGCTCTTTTCTGACAAGGCAATACCCTCTCTTCTTGGATCAGCTGCACCATACAATTTACCGTCAATGATTTCAACTGCGTGAATCCCCGAATTCAGATTTCGCAATTTAACAGTGTGACCCATTTTCTCAAACGCCGCAGTTTGTTTGGCTAACGCAGTCCCATTTTCAAGCGTCGTATTTCTATTTCTGTTGGTGATATGAGGCAAATTGATTGCCTGTTGTGCAGTTAAGTCCCAATCTAAAACACCTATAATAACCTGTGCGACATAGTTAATAATTCGACTTCCCCCTGGCGAACCGACAACTAAACGTAGTGAACCGTCTTGATTAAATACCATTGTTGGTGTCATGGAGCTGCGTGGTCGCTTATTGCCCTCCACACGATTTACCACCGTTTTTCCTTGGCGAGTGGGTGACAAAGCGAAATCAGTGAGTTGGTTATTAAGCAGATAACCATTTACCATTAATGTTGAACCAAACGCCATTTCTATTGAAGTGGTCATCGAAACAGCATTTCCTTTTGCATCCACGACCGAAATATGGCTAGTCGAAGGCAGTTCAAATGAATCATCCGTAGCCCAACTATATGACCCATGTGGTTGTCCCGCATTAGCGCTCCCCATGTCTCGGTTATTGATCTTTAATAGACGAGAGTTAATGTATTGATCGCTCAACAAAGCCGAAACAGGTACCTGAATAAAGTCCGGATCAGCGATATAAACATCTCGATCAGCAAATGCTAAGCGTGACGCTTGGGTAAAGTAATGCAGAGCGTCTACACTATTAATTTGATATTGACCAAGGTTTTTGCTTTCTAGCAAACGTAGCATCTGTAACAGCGCAACACCTCCAGAACTTGGCGGAGCCATCGAACAAACTTTATATTGATGGTATGGAGCGCACACTGCCTGTCGCTGCTTAGCCCGATATTGATTGATATCCTGGGTAGTCAGCAATCCCGGGGAAACGATCGAATTTTGCACGGCGTTAACAATTTTAGTCGCATTATCACCAAAATAAAAAGCCTTACTGCCTCGATTAGCCAGCTGCTGATAAAAGTTAGCCAACGCCGGGTTCTTTTTTAAACTTCCCGCTTTTAAAGGTCTACCCTGGGGAAAAAAATAGTCTTTTGTTCCCGGCATTTGGTGGACACCGGGATTAAATTTTTTACTCAGTAGCTTTTCCAGTCTTGGAGAAACAATAAAACCATCTTTGGCTAGTTTGATCGCCGGTTGAAAGAGTCTTTGCCAAGGTAATTTCCCAAATAACCGATGAGATTGTTCTAGCGCGGCCACTACGCCAGGGACTCCAACAGAACGCCCTCCTACAACAGCATTAATCCAGCGGATCGATCTTCCGTTATTATCCAGAAACAGCTTTGCATTGGCTGAAGCAGGCGCTGTTTCGCGCCCGTCAAATGTGGTCAGCTGGGCTTTTTCCTTTTCAAAATGCATGATAAAGGCTCCGCCACCGATACCGGAGGATTGTGGCTCTACCAAGGTTAGCACGGCCTGAATGGCAATCGCGGCATCTATCGCGCTACCTCCTTGCGCGAGTATCTGTTTACCCGCTTTCGAGGCATAAGGGTTAGCAGCCACCACCATAAATTCCTGTCCGACCACTGACTTTTTAAAATTCAGCCCGGTTGCAGCTTCTGGCTCACGCTCTTCTCTTTTTTCCGTTTTTGATATTGCCACCGAAAAGGAAAAAATTAATAAAGCTAAGAAGGCGGTATATTTTATTTTTGTCATCATGTTGTTTCTTACTAATTGGTTAAAATTCGTTGTTCGATATAAATCCAGAGAAGCTCGTTTTGAATAATTCTACTATATACCCGTGCTACTTCAAAATGCAGGTTCCAGTGCTCTGCTAAAATGCCTGAACACCAAAAGTAGGCGCTCTTAGGCGAGGCTATAAGCTACCATCTTC
>CAZOBX010000461.1:0-2158 GCA_964578045.1 uncultured Kangiella sp.
TTACTCCGTATCTCCGTGGTGAATAATTCTTTTAATCTTTTTTGTTTTTAATGTCCGTTATTCGAACATTGCAGCCAGAAACATCAGATCAAAAAAGCATAACGCGCACCAAAATCGTGCAACGCACTAAAATATACGTTATGCTTAATTAAGCCCTACCAATTAAAGCCTTTATTGTGAAAATATCTTTCGATCAAGGACTCAGTATCGACCTGCTAAGCACCGCACTGGTATTACTCGATAGCCAATACCAAATTCTGCAACTGAACTCTGCAGCCGAGCAACTGCTTGGTTTTTCTAACAGGCAACTTGCAAACGAAACTTTTTTTGAGCTAGTCCAGGGCGATTTGGCACCAACGATACTCAACACTTTTAGGGAGCAAGAACAATCCGGCTTTATTGAAGATGTTGAGTTAAGAGTGGCTACTGGTATTATTCGCACCAATCTGATGGTCACGCCTTGCCAGGTATTCACCAGTGACGACCTGCTTTTAGAACTACAAACCAGCGCCCACCAACAAAACATTCGTAAAGATCTGCAAATTCAACAACAAAGTAGGGTAAGTGAAAATCTGATCCGTAATTTGGCACATGAAATTAAAAACCCGCTCGGTGGAATAAAAGGCGCCGCTCAACTTCTGGAAAGAAAATTGCCAGATGATTTTAGCGACAAATATTCACAGATCATTATTAGAGAAGCCGATCGACTCGGTGCTTTAGTGGATCGGTTGTTAATGCCCGCTAAACCAGAAACGCCTCTGCTGATAAATCCTCATTTAGTCATCGAGCAAGCACTTGAAATTGTTTTACTGCAGTTTCCAGAAGTCAACCAAGTCATAAAAGATTATGATCCCAGTTTGCCGGATATCACTGTCTCGCAAAACCAGATCCAACAAGCACTACTAAATTTAATAAAAAATGCTGCAGAGGCAATTAAAACCCGAAAACGGATAAATACTGTGGGTAAACTAACCATAAAAACCCGCATGATACATCAGCACACCATTGGCCAATCTCAATATAGGCAAGTCCTTAGGATCGATATCAAAGATAATGGCGACGGCATACCTGACGATCTGGTTAACGACATATTTTTTCCCACAATTAGCGGAAAAGAATCCAGTGGATTAGGACTCAGTATTGCACAGAGTTTAGTGCAACGACATCAAGGAATTATCGAACTAGGGCAAAAAACCAATGCAACTTGTTTTAGTATTTATTTACCGGTTTAGATAAAGAAGTTATAAGAGAACTCGAGAAAAATAATGCAAATAGATTACAGCAAAAGAAAAGTTCTTCTGGTCGATGATGATGATAGCATCCGCTGGGTGCTAAACGAAACCTTGGAAGATCTCGGATTACGCGTCACCCAGACCATCGCTGCTGATGACGCGGTTAAGTTTTTGCAAAATGAACGATTTGATTTATTAATTTCTGACGTTCGGATGCCAGGAAAATCAGGCATCGAACTACTCAATCACTGCCAGAAACTTTATCCTACTCTGCCAGTGATCATTATGACCGCTCATTCTGATTTAGATAGCGCAGTCACCGCCTATACCAGAGGCGCTTTTGAGTATCTGCCTAAACCCTTCGACTTAGATGAAGTGAGTGAAATTGTTGAACGAGCGTTGAGTCCTAAGCTAGCAGAACAACCACCACTGGAAACCAAACCCAGTAATAAATTTTCGATCATCGGAGAAGCGCCGAGCATGCAAAATTTGTATCGAGCCATCGGACGACTATCTAATTCTCATGTAAGCGTTTTAATTAAAGGCGAATCAGGAACCGGTAAGGAACTAGTTGCTCATGCCCTGCATCAACACAGCCCAAGAAAAGACAAACCATTTATTGCTTTGAACATGGCTGCAATCCCTAGAGATTTGATTGAGTCTGAATTATTTGGTCATGAAAAAGGAGCTTTTACCGGCGCATCAGCTCGCTCGCTGGGTCGTTTTGAACAAGCAGATGGTGGCACTCTTTTTCTTGATGAAATAGGTGATATGCCTCTAGAGACCCAAACGCGATTATTGAGAGTTTTATCGGAAGGTACTTTTTATCGAATTGGCTCGATTCATCCGATTTCGGTCAACGTCCGGATCGTGGCAGCCACTCACCAGAATTTACTGGAAAAAGTAGAGAATGGTGAATTTAGAGA
>CAZOBX010000462.1:0-538 GCA_964578045.1 uncultured Kangiella sp.
CTAGAAGGGCAGAATTTTCAGAGGTTTAAAGCGACTCCCAAAGGCAACGGACCTTTAATAAAATACTGATGGTTTTTTAGTGCCCACCAGGAAGAATAATTTCCTCAAAACCTCAATGGGGGGTGTTTCAGTACCCTACTTTTTGCTTTCACGCATCACCCCTTCTTGCGCGGTACTGGCGACTAAACGGCCACTTCGGTCAAAAAATTTACCTAATACAAAACCCCGCTGATTAGTCGCAGTAGGGCTTTCAATCTGGTAAAGCAACCAGTCGTCAAATCTGAAATCTCGATGAAACCACATACTATGATCGATGGTCGCCATTTGGAAGTTTTTGGTAAAAAACGAGATCCCGTGGGGCTGTCCGGCCACCGGCAAAAAGGCCATATCGGAGGCATAAGCAAGCATATATTTATGCACCCGCGAGTCATCAGGCATTTTACCCCTGGTTTTCATCCAAACGTGACGGATCGGATCAGTCGCTTCCGGTTTTAGTGGACTAAAAGATTCTACCGGGCGGATTTCAATCGGACTCTTT
>CAZOBX010000462.1:548-2073 GCA_964578045.1 uncultured Kangiella sp.
CATGAAATGAAGCTGTCATAAAAAAAATCGGTTTGCCGTACTGGATGGCTTTCACCCGACGAGTGGAAATACTACGACCATCTCTTAAAGTTTCTACGTCATAAATAATCGGTTTAGTAGCATCACCTGGACGCAAAAAATAAGAGTGCAAGGAGTGCACCGGGCGAAGATCTTTTAGTGTATCTTTAGTAGCGGAGAGTGCCTGACCAATCACTTGTCCACCGAATACTTGTGGCAGTCCTAAATTTTGACTATTACCTCGATAAAGCCCATGGTCGAGTTTTTCCAAACTCAATAGCGCCAGCAAGTCTGACAATAAATTAGTTTCTGATTCTGAATTAGACATAAGTGTCTCCAAATTATTTGCGGTATTGGGCAAACAGACTAAATTCCCAAGGCCTGATCGCGCCTACTAAACTGCAACCCAATCGTTCATCAAAAGGTAAGGACGCATCTTGTTTGGCCAGCTCATTAAATTCATTTATTAATTTTTCAATTTTTTTATGTAAAATTAAAATACTGGAGCGGGATAATATTGCGCCGGAAAACTGCATACTTTCATCTTGTTTAGTAAAATTTGACTGAAAGAATTCTTTGCGAATATGCTGATTAAATAATCGTTCAATCGCGCCGTGCTTTCGCCAGCGAAAATTTCTGGATGTGAGCAGCTTAACTCGATTACCTGGCAATAAATCAATGAATTTGATGCGATCTAAATGGGCCAGCAATTGAATACCTTCCAGCTCTTCAATTTGATAATATTTGGTGATCGACTCAAAATCAAAATCATTTAATAGCATATAGGCCACAAAGAGTAATTTTGGCTGTTTAACAAATTCTGCTTCTTGCTCTTCGGTCAGCTCTTTAATTTCTTCATGCTGTTTTTCTGCGCGGCGAGTGAGGTCACAGATCTCCATGTTGAGCATGCGGCAGACAATGTCCAGTCGTTGCAAGGAAATATTTTCTTCCGAGAAAATACGTTTTACGCTGGCTTCGCTAAGCTCCAGTGCTTTGGCGACATCAACATAGGTGAGGTTACTTTCCTTTAAACAGGTCTTAAGCGCTTTGAGGATTAAACTGGTTTGGGCCATAACAGAGAGATTCCCTTTTTTGGGTGACTGTTGCAGAATAATGCAAATGTTGTTTTAGTGCTAGCAAGTCTTTACTTGTTAGGGTTATTCATGCTTCTATAGGCCTAAAATCTAGACATCGGACCCTGAATATTCAGTTAAATCCGGATTGATTGGTTGAAGCACAATAGCCTGCGCATCAAAAGTAGCCGGCCTAAAGCGACTTATTGATGCATAACTTTTTGTGTCGAGCCGATTATTTCGGGTTGAAGCCCCTTAACGACAGGACTCAAGTATGCAAATAGGTATCGTCAAAGAAATAGTTGCTAATGAATCTCGAGTAGCAGCCTCTCCCTCCAGTATTGCCCAATTAATCAAACTCAATTTTTCCGTGGTGGTCGAATCCGGCGCCGGTGTTGCCGCCAGTTTTTCCGATGCGGCCTATGAAGCGTCCG
>CAZOBX010000463.1:0-267 GCA_964578045.1 uncultured Kangiella sp.
GATGTATTCGGCTAACGTCTCGCCGATCTCATTTGCCTCTTCATTGGTGATCTCATCGTCCAATAAGACGAAGGTCGAATCCGTATCGCCGTAAATTACGTTCAATCCTTTAGCCCCAATCCATTTTGCCGTTTGCTGCATAATTTCATGTCCACGCAAAGTGATTGAGCTAGCCAGTTTGGTATCGTAAAAGGGACAGCCCCCCGAACCCAGTACCCCATAAAAAGAATTCATAATAATTTTGATAGCTTGCGAGCGTGCTTGATC
>CAZOBX010000463.1:277-2072 GCA_964578045.1 uncultured Kangiella sp.
TTCTCTTTTTTGGCCTGATCTCGCTGCGCCCAGAGATCGGTAATAATTTCTGGCAACAGATGTTTCTCTCTGGAAAAACAGCCGCCTCTAAAACCCTCAATCGCATTTTCAGGATCTTTTTGACCTTCGATTAACCCCAGCGGGTCAATTTTAAAGGTTCGAATAATTGATGGATAAAGACTCTTAAAGTCGAGGACCAAGACATGTTTGTACAAACCAGGTTTCGAATTCATCACATAACCGCCAGGACTGGCCAAACCGCCATCCTCCGGTAAATTGGGTGAAACGTACCCTTGCCGATGAAGTTTAGGTAAATACAAATTGACAAAAGCGGCCACCGAACCACCCGCTCGGTCAAGCTCCAGCCCGGTTAGCTGGCTACGAAAGATTAGATAATCCATCAATTTAATTTTTTCAAAAATATCCCAAACCAATATACAATCCTGTAGATTATATTCAGCCAATTTAGTCTTGTTAAATTTGAAATCGTGATTGATCGCATCCATGCGATTGTCAACATCATCAGTTGCTTTACCACGACCCAGGAAATGTTGCCCAATAGCTTCCAAACTAAAACTGGGGAAGTTGTAAGATTCTGCTTTTAGTGCAGCGATACCGTCGATCACCACCCGACCATCAATGGATACAAAACCCTGATTTCTTTCAGTGCGACTATCTCGCCACCGCAGGTAGCTCTGCCCTCGCCCGAGCTTTAATTTTAGCTGATGCAAACTAGCTCGCTTATGCAATAATCGGAAATCGAAATTAATCACGTTCCAACCGATGATAATATCAGGATCAATAAGTTGAACGGTTTGCTCCAGGGCCTTTAACAATTCGAATTCATTTCTGACCCACTGGATATGTTCCAGCGCGCTCCCAGGTTCGGATTCTGGTTCTAGCTCAGGCTGGATCATAATGACTCGCTTGAATGCCGATGAATTTGGCTCAACATTTTTTGCCGAGTTGGCGCCTGAATAAAATCCGATGCTGTACAACTCACCATGCTCTGAACATTCGATATCCAGAGAAACAATCGAAAGTTGCGGAACATAATCACTAGGTTTAATTTTTACATTTCGATATTCGATATAGCCTCTTGTAATTCGTTCATCGACAGAATTTTCATCGCCAATAAATTCGATACCCCCATAAACAAAGCGTTCCATCAAATAGCGTTCTTCTAATCGAATACCGCCCTCATAAAAGCTGATGTTGGCACTTTGCAGAATCGAGCGGGCATCGTAAAAATGATTCAGGCTGTTAAAATACAAACCCGCAACGGTCTTTAAGGTAAAGGTCTTGAGTTCGAGAGGCTTTAGAGAATAGTGTTCTTTCAGGGGTGCCAATTCATATTGGACTTTTTGGCTATCATCTAACTCAACAAAGAAAACAGGCTGTTCACCGGCTAGCACCAGCTTTACTGGCCCTTTTGCGGTAGACAGCCAATAGTGAATTTCGCACATGGTTCGGCGGTCAAAGCTTTGACGGGTCAGCAAGAATCCTTTGTTTGATTCAGATTGATAGGGCATTTTTTCTATTGAGTGTGGTTGAAATCGTTTAACTTATTGATTATGTATGTTTTATTGTCATTTAGTCATTCTAACATTCGACTAATTATATCTGAATTTTCGGCTAGTGTGATTGCTATTATTGCTAGAAATTGGCCGTACTGGTCCAAATTTCAGTATTGGATTTTTCCTAACCTATTGTTATTTAATGTATTATTTTAAAAATTATAAGTGTGTGCTGGCTATTCTTATCCCGAGTTCAGGTTAAGTAAAAACATACAACG
>CAZOBX010000464.1:0-2012 GCA_964578045.1 uncultured Kangiella sp.
TCTGAATTTTGATTGCTATCATTCATTTTACTGAGCTCCTGAAGGCTCGGTTAGTAAATCTTTAAGTTTGCTTGTTGCGTATCTTAAACGACTTTTCACCGTTTCCTTTCCACAGTCCAAAATATGGGAAATTTCTTCAAGTGATAATCCGGCATCCAACTTTAATAACAAAGTGTTTCTCTGCTCAAATGGCAGCTGCGTTATTTGCTTTCTTAACTCGATGACTTGCGCTCTTTGGCTTTGCTTTTCTGTGTCACTCAAGGAATGAACCGATTGTTCAAGATTGGCGTTTGTGTCTTCATATTCACAATCGGCAAGTCGTTTCTTTTCTTTGCGAAAGACATCAATGACATGATTTTGTGCAATGCGGTATAGATAAGTAGTAAAAAGCGCTTTTGGTTGATAATTCGTCCGATTATTAATCACTTTCAACCAGATATCTTGAAAACACTCTTCGGCAATCGCGCGACTGGAAAACTGACGCAAACAGTATCGAAATAAACCGCCCTTATGCTTAAAATAAAGCAACTCAAAAGCTGACACATCACCTTTAGCATATTTAAGCATTAATTGTTCATCATTTAATTCAGTTCGCATTTGGCAAGTGAACTTGAATTTAGCTTTGTTTGCAACATTTGTTTTTGTAATTCTATTTGTTATCAGGCTGATGGCCATCAAAATATCCTTTTGCCCGAAATGAACATCTGAAATCAATTTGATATCGGAAAATCAGTTCAATGGTTCCAATTAAACAGCGTTTTCATTCGATCCTGGCAAAATTAGCCACTGATCAAAGATTCTTTCACCAATATAAACGCCAAAAATTAGAAAAGGGGTTAGTCATGGCACATGATCTTACGGAGGTTTTCCAGCAATGTGCCATACTAATTATCAATGACACATTTGGGTCAAACCACTCAATCGCAAAAATAGCAGCCCACCTGATAATTACCGAGGCTTAGTAAATGCAAATACCAACAGCTGGTTATATTTTCCCATTTTTTTTGATTGTCTTTAGTAATTGTGAGCTGGCCAAATCTGAACAGAGCCAGACTCAGACCAAATCAACCTCGGAAAGTGAATCGACAAAGAATAAACCTAAAATAACATTTTCTGCATCACTTGACAGACTGATGCAAAGTAATGCCGCTGACGAAGTTTTGTGGATAGATGTCGGTGAAAATAAACACCTAATTCTAAAGCATCGAACCAATGGGCGAAAAGAAAGAGGTAATATCCTTTTACTTCACGCTCAAGGAGAAAACGCTGACCATATCAGACTCATTCAACCTTTATCCAAACAACTCTCAAAACTTGGTTGGAATATATTTATTCCTAGTATCGCCATAGAAGACTTTCCAATCAGCTCATTTGAAAAACACCAAAAAAAACAACAAAAACAGGCGACAAACGATGCTGATAACATGCCGACTTCGGAACAATCGGATACTTCGGTACAAAATGTCGAAGATAAAGCGACTTCTGGATCCAATTTAACAATTTTCTCTTTTGAAAATAGCCAAGCCTATCAGGATTACTTTATTAGCCTTTGCCAGTCTATTTTTGAGCAAACAGAAGTTTCAAAACAGTCCCTCATTATAATAGCGAACCAAAATGCTGCTTATTGGAGTTTGGAGTGTCTCAATATGGTCAATCGCCCGACGCCGACTATTTTTTTACAACCCGAGCTGCCCCAGGGTATCCAGGATAATTTGGTAGAGCTATTCGCAAAACAGGCAAGCCCGATATTTTCTTTTCATATTAACGCTTCAAAAAAAGATGCTTTTAGCCAGGCCTTTAAAAAAAGAGTCTGGCGTTCTGGATTTCAACGATTCAATATAGGAATGCTTAGCTCAACAAAACTGCAACCGGAAAATACGCTAATTGCTAGAACCATAACCGGATGGGTCGATAAACAGCGAAAAAAGTAGTCATACTCGGTTTAATTCAAGATGTGGGCTCCACTTTTCCATCAAAATATATTTTTTGGTAAAAATCCGAGGGTAATTCGC
>CAZOBX010000465.1:0-1354 GCA_964578045.1 uncultured Kangiella sp.
GACTTCCAGTGTGGCTTCCGGGATTGCCGTAAATGTGGCTTGCAAAGGTTGAATTACAAAGGGCAGGGAATAAATCAATGAGCCAATGACTAATCCGGAAAAACTAAAAGCGAGAGTGGTACCGGTTATTTTTAACCAGCTAGCACCGAACCAGCTATCTGGGGAAAACGCGATCAATAAATAAAAACCCAATACGGTGGGTGGAAGAACCAATGGCAGTGCCACGATCGCTTCAAGTAATGGGCGAGTTTTGTTCTTTAATGGACTATTAGAAGGGCGAGCTAGCCACCAGGCAAACGGTAGTCCGATGATCATCAATATAATACTGGTAGTTAAGGCCAGTTTTAAAGTGACGATAATCGCTGAGTAGTCGGACATAGGTTATTATTTTTCGGCTACGGGCTACGGGCTACGGGCTTAAGCTAGACTCGAAGATTTCTTCCTAATAATAAGGATTTTCACCTTGATCATGTTCAGTGATATCTTGTACCCCTTTAACTTCAGGAATTTTTTCCATCAAGGTTTTTTCAACCCCGTTCTTCAAAGTTGCATCTACCATACCACACCCTTGGCAGCCGCCGCCGAACTGAAGGACCGCAATACCTTCTTCGGTAAATTCTGCCAGAGCTACCTGACCGCCATGACTGGCTAATTGTGGATTGATTTCAGCTTCTAACAAATAACGAATACGGTCAATTGCCGGTGCATCATCCTCAACTTTACGGGCTTTGGCGTTTGGCGCTCGAAGCGTCAGTTGGCCGCCCATATCGTCGGTTTGGTAGTCAATTTTGGCTTCTTCCAGGTAAGGAATACTATCGTAATCGATATAAGCGTTAAATGCTTCTAGTTCGATTTTCAGGTCGTCTTTTTCAACGGCATCTGATGGGCAATAGGAAACACCGCATTCCGCGTGTGGTGTACCTGGGTTTACCACAAAAACGCGTATGCCAGTGCCTTCACCCTGAGAAGAGAGTAAGCCGGCAAAGTGTTGTTGAGCGCCTTCGGTTATTTCTACCAATGGTAGTTCTAATGTTGTTTCTTGATTCACGTGCTGGTCCATTTGGGTGGAGCTATCTTAGAACTGCTATTTTACCAGAATATGGTAGTAAGTATCCCATGTTTTTTATAAGGATTTGGCCTTGTTGAGACATGATGTACTGAACGAATTGCCTGGCTATCGCCTTTTTAACACTATTGGAAATAATCACCAGTTGTTGCTCTATGGCGGGATAATCGTTGCTGGGGAGAGCTACTAGGCAACTTTGCTTACTTGAGACCAACAAATCGCCGTTAGAAGCCGCAACAAAGGCGGCATCGACTACACCGATTTTAGTCATTTGAGCCACCTGGGAGA
>CAZOBX010000465.1:1364-1988 GCA_964578045.1 uncultured Kangiella sp.
AGATATTCTCGGGGAATATCATTTTTGGCTCTAAACTCTTCCAAAGTTGATATTTTTTTAATAAATGCTCGCTTGCCATGCCATAGGGCGCGAGTTTAGGGTTGGCGATTGCTATTTTTCGAACCGAAGGATGATTTAATGAGGATAAATCTGAGGACTTTTCACAGAATTTCAGCCATAGGGAAAGCTTACCGATTGCATAAGTTTGTTTTGAACTTGCAATGGCAAAGCCGCCCTTGACTAATTCTTTTGGTTTTTCAGTATCCGCAGAAAGAAACAGATCAAAAGGCGCGCCTTTAGTAATTTGTAAGTAAAGTTTGCCGCTAGAGCCACTGCTGAGCTGGACTGAATGTCCATTTAGCGACTCGAATTGGTGGCTGAGGCTTTGAGCGGTTTTAAGGAAATTACTAGCAACCGCGACTCTTATGGTTTCTGCTTGAAGGGTGGATATCGGGATCAGGCCGATTGAGCAAAAAATGATTACTTTCAGTGAGTTCCTTATGCAGAGCTTTGCAGGAAGATTAGAGAATTTGGTTTGCATAATGGCTGGACATCGCTATTTTGGCCATATATACCCGTGATATCTCAAAATGCAGATTCCAGCAAGGCTATAAGTGACCCTAT
>CAZOBX010000466.1:0-1978 GCA_964578045.1 uncultured Kangiella sp.
TGAAAACTTACGGATTAAATTAATCGAATAATTTATACCCGTGCTACCTCAAAATACAGGTTCCAGTGTTCAGCTAAAATGCCTGACCAAGGCTCAATTCGAAGGCAAGACCCAAAGCATTCGCTTCGCTCACGGGGCCAGCTTTGGCTAGTCCTTACCAAGAGTTATAACGCAGTGCAGGCTTTTTAGCTGAGCACCCGAAGGGCAAGTCTATAAGCAACCATCTTCTTCGTTATAAAATCTTGAGTTAGACAGGAAATTGCTCCTTGCATTTCCTGCATACAGTCCATCCTTGGACATAAATGACTAACCCTAAAATTTCATGCCTCAAATATGGTTGCTTATAGACTTGCTGGAATCTGCATTTTGAGGTAGCACGGGTATAAATTATTCGATTAATTTAATCCGTAAGTTTTCAGTTTTTTTCTTAATGTTCCTCGATTTAAACCAAGCACTTTAGAGGCTTTGGTTTGATTGCCTTGAGTGTAAGTCATCACAGATTCCATCAGAGGTGCTTCCACTTCGGCTAAAACTAATTCATAAATATCGGTCGGTTGTTCGTTATCTAACTGGGCAAAATAGTTTTTCATTGCCAGCTCGACGCTTTCTCGTAGAGTAAAATTTTGTTCTTGTGAATTAAACGCCTGATTTTCTTTCAGATCGTTGCTTGCTGACGAATTATCCATACCGTCAATATTGAGACTATTTAGGTTCATTTATTTTGCCTTAAAATAGAGTTGAGGTAGGTTACCGCTAGGGTGACCTTGCTTGTTATTGTCCAAAATAATCAGTTAACGCTTTAAGTTGCTCGTCAGCCGACAATAAATAATTAAAATTCTTTTTAAAATCTTTAGTGATTTGTGGGTTAGTCATGCCACTTTCCGTTAAATACCAGGAAGTATGCTTTCTTGCGATACGTACACCCTGATGTTCCCCGTAAAACTCATGCAATGCTTTGATATGCTGCATCAATACCTGTGCGACTTCAGTTATTTCGATCGCAGGCAAATGATATCCGTGCTCTAAAAAATGGCTGATTTCTCGAAATATCCAAGGCTTCCCTTGCGCCGCTCGACCAATCATCAGACCGTCTGCTTTGGTAAAGTCTAAAACCTGTTTCGCTTGTTCCGGTGTGTTGATATCGCCATTGGCAATGACTGGTATTTTCACCGATTGTTTAACCAACGCAACCGTCTCGTGCTCCGCTTCGCCTTTGTATTTACAAGCTCGAGTCCTTCCATGTACCGCTAACGATTGAATGCCCGCGTCTTCAGCCAGTTTAGCAATTTGCAATGCATTTTTACTATCTTTATCCCAACCGGTTCTTATTTTGAGAGTGACAGGAATATCAACCGCCGCTACTACCGCATTCAATATTTCATCAACCAGCTTTGGATCCTTTAACAAAGCTGACCCAGCTGCCTTTTTACATACCTTTTTTGCCGGACACCCCATGTTGATATCGATCACCTGAGCACCCCGCTGCATATTACTAATCGCAGCTTGTGCCAGAATTTCCGCATCACCGCCGGCAATCTGCACCACCCTTAATCCCGGTTCAGACTGATGCTGAGCAATCGAGCCATCGGCGAGCTCTTTTTCTGTCGCAAAATCTTGCGCCAATCTCAGCCGGGTTTTGCGCGAATTTTGTAGCAACGGATCGGATGTTACCATCTCACCGACCACTACGCCCGCTCCCAGTCGCTTACACAACCGCCTGAAAGGCAAATCGGTCACTCCAGCCATAGGCGCGAGGAACAGATTATTGTCTAGTAAGTAAGGGCCAATTCTCATAAATACTGATAACTCCTTAGTGCCGCCAGAACTGACGACAAAGTTAAACAGGTTAATGCCGAGAAAATACTGATTGGTCAAGAAAGCGCCAGATTTTACACCTTTTCTTAGCGCTTGGAAACGGGATTTCAACGAAAATTGAGGTTTTTTTCGAAGATACTGTGTACGATCTCCAGAAATTGGA
>CAZOBX010000467.1:0-1939 GCA_964578045.1 uncultured Kangiella sp.
TTTAGAACCTAGAACCTAGAACCTAGAACCTAGAACCTAGAACCTAGCTTGTTAATAAAATTATAATTATGAAAAGTAACTTTATATGGCTGATATAGAACATTACACCTTAAATTTTGGGCCCCAACATCCTGCGGCGCATGGTGTGCTCCGGATGATCCTCGAAATGGATGGAGAAGTCATTGAGCGAGCCGATCCACATATCGGTTTGTTACATCGTGCGACCGAAAAATTAGCTGAAATAAAACCTTATAATCAAAGTATCGGTTATATGGACCGACTCGATTATGTATCGATGATGTGCAATGAGCATGCTTACGTTTTGGCGATTGAAAAATTATTACAAATTCAGGTGCCCAGGCGCGCACAATATATCCGAGTCATGTTTGCTGAAGTAACCCGTATTTTGAATCATCTGATGTGGTTAGGTGCTCACGGATTGGACGTTGGCGCAATGACTATGTTTCTTTATTGTTTTAGAGATAGAGAGCCGTTGATGGATGCTTATGAAGCGGTTTCTGGTACTCGCATGCATGCCACTTATTTTCGTCCAGGTGGGGTTTACCGTGATTTACCGGACAGCATGCCGCAGTATGACAAATCTCCCTGGAGAAATGATAAAAAACTGAAAGCACTAAATGAAAACAGGCAAGGTTCGTTACTCGATTTTCTCTGGGATTATACTGAGACTTTCCCCGCTGCGGTGGATGAGTATGAATCACTGTTGACCGAAAACAGGATCTGGAAACAGCGGCTTGTGGGTATTGGCGTGGTGTCGCCTGAACGCGCTTTTCAACTAGGATTTACCGGACCCATGTTAAGGGGCTCTGGGGTGGAGTGGGACTTACGTAAAAAACAACCTTATGATGTTTATGCTGAAATGGATTTTGATATCCCGGTTGGCCGAAATGGCGATAGCTACGATCGTTATCTGGTACGGGTTGAAGAAATGCGTCAAGCCAATCGGATTATTCGCCAATGCATCCTATGGCTAAAACAAAATGAAGGCCCTGTGATTGTCGATGACAATAAAATTGCTCCGCCCAATCGAGCGGATGTTAGAGAAAATATGGAAGCACTAATCCATCATTTTAAACACTTTACAGAGGGATATTGTGTGCCGGTAGGCGAAGCCTATGCGGCAGTAGAACACCCGAAAGGGGAGTTTGGTATTTATATATTATCTGATGGGGCTAACAAGCCTTATCGATTAAAAATTCGTGCGCCGGGTTTTGCCCATATGGCAGCAATGAATGAAATGTCTAAGGGCCATATGTTGGCCGATGTGGTTGCCATTATTGGCACCATGGATGTGGTATTTGGGGAGATTGATCGCTAATGACTGACTTAAATTACGACAAGTCTCTCCATTTGAAGGAATTGATTTCTCAGGTCGAGATCGATGAGATTGAAGTCTGGAGAAAAAAATATCCAGCGGAGAGAAAGCGTCCACCGATCATGCCGACTTTGAAAGTGGTGCAGGAAAATAATGGTAATTATTTAACCACTGAAATGATGCAAGCGGTGGCGGAATATCTTGATGTACCGCATGTAGCGGTTTATGAAGTGGCGACTTTTTATACCATGTTTAATCTGGATAAAATGGGTAAACATGTGCTTTCCGTGTGCACTAATTTATCTTGTTTGTTGCGAGGCTCAAAACAAGTTGTCGAGCATTTACAAAATCGTCTCAATATCAAAATGGGCGAGACCACTAAAGATGGTCTGTTTTCGATCAAAGAAGTTGAATGTATGGCGGCTTGTGGCGGCGCCCCCATGTTAGAAGTTGATAAGGTTTATCACGAAAATCTAACCGAAGAAAAAATCGACCAAATCCTTTCAGAGATAGCGGCAAAAGAGCTACCCGCTAAGGAGGGAGAGTCATGACTAACGAAGTTTGCTTTAGAACCTTACATCTTGAAACCCCTTGGTCTCTGGA
>CAZOBX010000468.1:0-1828 GCA_964578045.1 uncultured Kangiella sp.
CCACAAATTTTGACGCACAGTCTCGAACCCATCATTATGCTAAAAAACGTCTTTAACCCACGCCACATATGTGTGATACCAGGGTACCCATCTCCTTTCCTTGCTAGAAACCCGCCTAGTTGTGCTATCCAAACAATGGCATCTTTCAAACAAGGCGGTTCTTTCGGAGGCTGGTGTGCTTGGTTAAGCATCAAGAATAACATTTTGCATTCATGTTGGCTAAAGAATTCCGATGCCGACTTATTTGGTGACGTGCGGGAGATTAAAGTTAACCAGAATACTTTCCAAGCAACAATACTAACGACCGCTAAGTACCTGATAAGGCGCGCCGCCGTTTCTAGCCGACAACGCTCTACATTAAATCCCGATTTTATGACTTTGAAATAGACTTCAATTCTCCACCTTAAACAGTACCATCTGATTTTTTCAATAGCGTCTTCATAATTTTTTATTGGCAGGTTGGTATGTAAAACCCAGTTTATTTTGTCAGCTCCTTTTGGTGTTTTTTTTTCGACGACTTGAATTGTATCTATGGTAAGCGCTTGTATTTTAGTTTTTTCTCCCTTGAAACTTCGAGGAGGAAGAAGTTTTACTTTTCCAATTTTTATCTGGCAACTTGCTACCCGTTTTGGCTGCTTATCTTTTGCCGGCACCTTAATTTTTATCAAGCCTATAAGTTTCTGTTTGTCAAGAAAGTCCCACATTTTTTCGCCTGAGTTGTCAGAATGAATTGACGTTTTATTGATATTCCTGTTGTGTGATGCTCGGATCAGATAGTGAGTATCTAATTCTTCTGCCAGTAAAAATAAATCATAAATATCTGCTTCTCGATCGGCAATAGTGACTACCTTTTTTCCTTGCCCTGCAAATAGTGATGCAGTTGTACGCATTGAGTCAAGCCAACGAATACTTTCTTTTTCTTCGATTGGGAGTGCAATATTATGAGATCGTCTTTTTAACTCAATTTTTTCTTTTGGTAAAACCTCTCTTGCCGTAATTTTCTGATCGAGAAGTCCAAGAGAAAGCCCCTCACGATTAATAGCCATCGTTGTGTGCATGTACAAACCACTAGTGACAATATCCTTTTTATATTTCCCTGTAAACCTCGACAATATTCCAAGACCATTGGTTTTTGGATGAGCTGAGTAGTTGAAATAAGTCGTGTCTTGAATGGCCAGCACAAGGTCTTCGTTTTTAAACCGCTCTACAGTTCGTTGAGCGTGATGTTGAATAACCTGTTGATAATCAACCTTTCTATTTTGAAAAAATCGATAAGCACCTTTTGTATCAGCCCATGAGCCGCAGGCTTGGTTTATGGGGCTTTCTGAGGAGGACATAAAGTGATTTACGAGTTTAATTAAACGTCCACCCAACCGCTTATCACCCAGCTCTATCGCACCAAATTCTGACTGGGCCCATCCCAAAGTGTTCATAAATCATCCTCATGAAGAAATAACCTTGAAGTATATAATACTTCAAGGCATAATGTATTACATGAATCAAATAGGTCGATTAAAATCAAGAATTACTTCAAAAGAACTAATACTTAACGGAACACTAAGTAAGCGATATAAACAATGTGGCAAAGAAAGCTGTCGATGCCATACAGAAAAAGTGCATTGGCACGGACCATACTGGATCTGGACGAGGAAAGTTGAGCGTAAAACGGTCACAAAAACTTTAAGTAATGAGCAGGCATTGGTTGTCAAAAAAGCGATCAAAGAAATGAAGGATCTCAATGTGGTAATTAAAAAATGGCAGATTCAGTCCTCAAAGGAAATCGAAAAATTGTAATCAGAAGTCAATTGAGATAATATTTGTGGGTAAT
>CAZOBX010000469.1:0-1767 GCA_964578045.1 uncultured Kangiella sp.
ATACAAAAAAATACCATTGGGCTCATCTGGATATTGCCGGTACTGCCTGGAGAACGGGCAAACAAAAGGGCGCCACAGGACGACCGGTTCCGCTATTAACTCAGTATATTTTAAATCGAGCAAACGGATAAAGACCAAACCTAGCTCCTGTTGTAGAGAATTTAAAACAATGACTCAAATCGAATTTTATTCTGTTGAGAGTGAACAAAACAAGCTACCCTTTGCGCATATTACTGAAGTGGTAAAACGTGGGTATCGCAAAGGACAAAAAGTTTTTATTCATACGGAAAATAGAAAGCTTGCTGAAAAAATAGACGAGATCTTGTGGACTCAAGATGCGAAGAGTTTTTTACCCCATCAGTTAGTCGGTGAAGATGAAAATACCAAGCCACCAATTGAAATTGGCTTTGGCCAAGAGCCGAGCATTCATCCTGATATTTTGATTAACTTGGCCAGCGAAGTCCCTTTGTTTTTTAGCCAGTTTAACTGGGTATTCGAATATGCATTTGGTGACGAAGAGAATAAAGAAAAAGCACGTTCTCGATTTAAGTTTTATCGAGAACGAGGATATCCGCTTAATCATCGAAAGATTTCGGCGTAAATTTATAGCCAGTAAATCAGAAAAGACAAAGAATTACTTGACCTCTCCCCTCCCCCTTTCTCAAAGGGAGAGGAGAGCGGCAAGGTCGTAATGCCTGGTTATATTGATTAGTCTACAAATATAAAAACAAAAAAGCCGAGCAGTTAAGAACAATTTTTATAGAGAATCTAGAGCACAATGGATACATCATACAATCCCGAAAACATTGAACAGAAATGGTATAAAAAATGGGAAGCCGACGGCAACTTTAAAGCCACAGGTGAAGGCAATCCCTATTGTATTTTAATCCCACCTCCTAATGTTACCGGTAGCCTTCATATGGGCCATGCATTCCAACACACCATCATGGATACATTAACTCGATATCACCGTATGAAAGGTGATAATACGTTATGGCAGTGTGGCAGCGATCATGCAGGAATTGCTACCCAGATGGTGGTTGAAAGGCAACTCGACGCTGCAGGTCAAAAACGAACCGATTTTAGCCGCGATGAATTCATTAAAAAAGTTTGGCAATGGAAAGAAACATCCGGCGGCACGATCTCAGATCAGATGAGAAGATTAGGCGATTCGCCCGACTGGAGCCGAGAAGCATTTACCATGGACGAGAACCTATCCAAAGCGGTACAGGAAGTTTTTATTCGACTGTTTAAAGATAAAACCATCTACCGTGGTAAACGATTGGTCAATTGGGATCCGAAATTTCAATCGGCCATCTCCGATCTGGAAGTTGAAAATCATGATGAAAAGGGTTTTATGTGGCACTTTCGTTATCCTCTTGCCGATGGCGAGCAAACCATTGATGGAAAAGATTATCTGGTCGTTGCCACTACCCGTCCAGAAACAATGTTAGGCGATTCCGCTGTGGCGGTTGACCCAAAAGATGCTCGTTATATAGATCTGATTGGCAAATTTATTGACCTACCCATTGTCAATCGAAGAATTCCAATTATTGCCGATGATTATGTGGATATGGAATTTGGTACCGGTTGCGTAAAAATCACGCCAGCACATGATTTTAATGATTACGAAGTCGGCAAACGCCACCAGCTACCGTTAGTTAATATTTTTAGCCCAACAGCAGAAATTTTGGCCACCGCGGAAGTATTTACTTATAAGAATCAAGCTATCGAAGGTTACCCGGCTAAATTACCGAAAAAATATGC
>CAZOBX010000470.1:0-1724 GCA_964578045.1 uncultured Kangiella sp.
CGGGGCTTAGAATATATCCAATGAATATTTGTGGGGATCCTCCAGACACTGACCCAAATTATTCTGTCCCCTTTGATTCGGCATAAAGCGCAGTAGTCGAAATTGAAATATCTTGTAACCATAATCTACCAGACAGGCATTGTTTAACAAACTCGTAGCGACAATAATGCCTGCGCAACATAATACTAACCGACCAAATTAGAACTAACATGGAGAAACTAGATGTCGAAGACTTTAACCGCCCTTTTGATCACACTTTCGCTTAGTACCCCGGCAATCGCCGATGACTTTTCGGACTCGATAAAACAAGCGATGAAATCTGAAGTTCGCACAGAACAAGATACCGACCGCGATAGAAACCGTAGACCTGTTGAAACGCTTGAGTTTTTGGGGATTAAGCCCGATATGAAAGTTCTTGAATTGATCCCTGGAAGCGGCTGGTACACAAAACTGCTTGCTCCGGCGCTGAAGGAAAAGGGTGAATTATACGTAGCACTAGGCACCAGCCGGGTGACTGAGTCCTTATTAGATAAAGCAGGTTTTGATAAAGTTAAGGTAACGGCAACAGATTCTGAATTTAAATATAATGAATCAGAAAGCTTATACGAACTCACCTCAACAGCTCTGAAAGTAAAAGACCTGGATGCTGTGCTAACTTTTCGTAACTACCATAACCTCACTTATAAAACTCGCACCGAGCTTAACGAATCGGTTTTTAAATCCTTAAAACCCGGCGGGATCTATGGAGTGGTTGACCATACTCGTCGTCATATGCAGAAGAAAAATGATGAAAATGGTCGCCGAGTTGACCCTGTACTCGCCATTAAAGAAATTCAGGCGGCCGGATTTGAATTTGTTGACTACTCATCGCTCCACTATAAGGCCGATGATGAATTACGTTATGAGGTTGGCCGCAAAACGGTCACGGGAAATACCGACCGTTTTACCTTTTTGTTTAAAAAGCCAGAATAGTTAGCTTTCTCAACTAAACCACATCTCGGTAGGCTTGTTGCGCTTATCGGGGAGTGGTATTTACCATTTCTTGTTCAATATCAAACTCACGATATGAACAGGAATCACCCCCCTTAGGTTCAGGTTTTGTAAAATGTGGCGGTTCTAGATTAAGATAATCAAGGTGGCCGGTGAGTTAATTACCATCTACCATTTTTCAAATATTCTGAGACTTTGATTTCAGAATGTAGCAAAGAAAGACCCCAGACATTAGCAAAAGTCTGTTTTTACATCATGCGGGATCAGGTGAATTATAAACCGGAATTACTTTTTTCTTGAGTTAGGCTGAGACAATGAGCTAGTTAATGGGGTTGGCTTAAAACCACGGGTCTGATTAAACCATTGTCTCATCCTCCGATTAACAACGAGTTGTTCGATACGCCTAAATTGTGAACCACTCAAGGGTCGGTAACTGCGTAGGTAGCTGTGAACCATTGGTCTGTTATTCATTCAAATGGGCACAATTTGGAACCAATTATTTTCTGGAGCCGAAAGGCATGGGATAAATAGCGATATTTATCTAGATCCCGATGGGTGACTGGTGCGGATCAATATCGACACCAATATCGAGAATCAGGGTGCGTAATTCGAGGAACCGTTGAATGACAAAGCTACTAACAAAATTAGTGGCATGATATTTTAGTTGCTTCTTGACCTGGGCTGGCTAATTATAGTCTTTCAAACCATCCAACTTAATTATCATTAGATTTAAT
>CAZOBX010000471.1:0-1718 GCA_964578045.1 uncultured Kangiella sp.
TCTCTCAAATATAAATAATTATATTTTTCCACTTCGAAAGAAGTCAAATCTTCAAAGGAAAACTCACTTCCCATAAATGATCCTGACTTATTGCGCGAAGAAATTCTTTTTACTCGTTTAAGAGCCGGTAAATATAACCATTGATCATCGTTTCCTTGAGGGTGTGAAAAACTCAAAAAGGCCGTACCTTTAACATCTCTTGGTGAATCAAAAATAGTCAGACTCTTATCACCATCGTTATGTTGTTCGATACTCTTAAGTCGCATCTTTCGACTGGATGTTTCACCGTGCTGATTTCTTAAAATCATTTCTAACTCTGATGTAGAATCGGTCCATCCCAAATCTCTGGCTTTGGATTCTTTGGAAATTTGTAATCCTTTATCTTCCGCTTCGCCTGCAAACGTGGCAGAGGCTAAAACTAGCCCTAGCGCTAAAATTGATAAGCCTTTATTCACTAAATTCATTGTTATCTCCGGTATTAATTTCTTTCAATCGCTGGTTCGGTAGTAGCTGTTTGTGATTGCCGCTTTTCTTCTACTTTATCTTTCTTGCTTTTTAATAACATTAATAAAGGCGGTAGGAATAAGAAGTCAACGATCAGCGCAATAAGAATGGTGATCGCGGTCAGTAATCCCATGTCAGCATTGACTTTAAAGCTTGACGTTGCCATCACTAAAAATCCTGCAACCAGAACCATGGTAGTGACCCAAAGTGCTTTGCCGACACTGGCAAAACTGTATCTCACTGCGTCTTCAGAGCTCAGGTTTTTCTCTCTACGAGCCCTGATATATTTGCTTAGAAAATGTACGGTGTCATCGACAATAATGCCTAAAGTAACACCCATTACAACCGATAATCCTAAACCAACTTCGCCAACAAATATGCCCCAAATACCGAAGGCAATTGCAGCAGGCATTAGGTTAGGCAGCAAACTGATCAAACCAAATTTAAACGAGCGCAGTGCAAATCCCAGTAGTATCGATATTAATATCAGTGCAAAAGATGAACCTTTTAACATGCTCACAATATTGGTTGAACCTATGTGTGCAAACATCAGCGATGGGCTGGCAAGTGATAATTCATAATTTGTTCCTTGTGCATCAAAATGTTCATTAATTCTTTTTTCAATCGCTAATGTCTGGTTGGAAGACAAGTTCTTAAAAGTGGTGATCACTCGGGTAGATGACTTGTCGACATTGAGTTGATTATTAACATCTAACCCCTGTGGTAAAGATAATTCGTAAAGTAGTAAATATTGAGCGGTTAATTCTTGCTCATCAGGCAATTTATACCAACTGGGATCATCTCCGTGCATATTTCGGTTAAGGCGTTTTAAAGTGTCAGTAATCGTATTCACATTATCGGTTTCTTCTTGTTGACGTAACCAAATCGCAAAGTCATCAACAAACTTAATAAATTTTGGATCGTTAATACCACTGGATACTTTAGAGTCGAATGAAAGCTCTATGGTTGTCATGCCTGATAAATGATCTTTCATGTAATCTGTGGCTTGTCTAAAAGGTACGCTCTCATCAAAGTATTTTACAAAATCATCATTCAGTTCGTTTTTTGGAATGAACGCTGATAAAGTAATAATGACAACCGTTGAAACAGGCAGTAACCATTTTCTATTGGTAATAACAAAATCGGCTAACTTTTCCATCATATCTTTTTTGTGTTCTTTTTTGACTGTCACTCGTACCGGCAAAATCATAATG
>CAZOBX010000472.1:0-350 GCA_964578045.1 uncultured Kangiella sp.
TCCTACAAGCACACCAGCCAATGACGGCAGCATATCCTTTATAAATTTGGGTAATTTAATTGTCAAAGTCATAAACCTTCCTTTCATTAATAGTGATATGCGAAACCTACTCCAAGTACCATCATTCTGTACTTTCAACCCTCTAAAATAATCAGCTACCTATATCGTGTTCTCGCAATCACGATGTGGGATATACTCCATCCATCCATAATTTTTTCGCGAAACATACCCGGGTTGATAGAGTTCAGAAAAACCTATTTGCTCGGCGAATCGATAGAAATTTTGCTCCAAATCCAGACATCTAGGTTTGTAGGCAATCTTACGACCACAACTTAGCTCTATTAATAGTG
>CAZOBX010000472.1:360-1697 GCA_964578045.1 uncultured Kangiella sp.
CCACCACCGAGATCAGAAAACTGCCGGTCACCGTTTTATCACGCTGCCAGCGCTGGATTAGTTTGCTGGTATTGCTTTTCCAGTTTTGAGAGGCGATTTCTATTTTTTGTTTTAATACCGGGTATTTCGAATTGATTTCATTTTTTACTTCAGCATTGCTTTTTGTTGTAGCACTATCTTGATTACTGGTTTTGTTTAAGATAGTAGCCAGAGACATGTTGCTCAAATCAAAGACCTTGTTAAGAAGAAGCGGTAAAAAGACGGCCACATCGCTAGAGTCTTGTTGGCCGATAAAAAGTTGACTCTTATCTTGGACACATTCGTTAAAGCAAGGCTCGAGATCTTCTCGGAAGATTTCAAGTGCCCCTAATTTTATGTTCTGTGGAAAAACTTCGTTCATTAATTGATTGCCTCAACAAATCTGTGCATGCAGTCCTTCTTCTTTAATTTGCTTTTTAATCCTTCTGATGTCACGTGGCATAATGAGATAGGGGAAAAAATCCATACTCTCTAAAAAAGGCCGTACAAATGTATGCCTGATATAATGTCAAAGTACTATTAACCGAACTATCTCTAATCCGCCAAAAACTATCGCTAAACCGCCATGCACTGTATTTAAAGGGATTCAGCGGTTAATTTAAGTATTTAATTTTTGATTCTTCGAGATATATTGAGAATTTTAGATTATGAAACTGCCGGTGGGCGTCATGAAAGGGTTATGATTTGAACAAGTTTGTATCAACAAGATAACTATTTTTAGTCTCTGGAGATGTAAATCTCTATTGCTTTGTAATTTGAATCAGATTGATGGGGGCTAATGCTGACCGATACGGGATTCGACCAATCCATATAATGAGAAGGTTTTAGCTCCAAATCCACAGCTACCTGTACTCTTACCAAGCAAGTTTGACTCTTACATTGAATCGATTCGAGCGTGCCAATGTCTTTAAGTGCTGACTGCTCATAAAAGGTATATTCAAGTTCGGCTTGTTTTTTGAGAGACCAATTAGCATCTATTGACTCAGAATCAAACAGCTCATCAGGAGTCTTGTCGTTTAAGTGTTTCAATATGGATTCAATTCTTGCCATATCATCTGCACTGAAATTGTCGAGCATTCCGATAATTTTTTCTTTGCCTGGTATGTTGTCAAAAGCTGCCGAATTAACGGGCACTTCTTGAGAAAAAGTAGTCTCGAAATCCTCTTTTTTCTGAACTTTAGCTATATTGAACGTTGAAATAGAGTTCTGTTTTTTGATCTCATCTTCTGGTTTTGATGATGGTTTTCTGTCAATTTCTTCTGAAGGCTCATGGAGTTTTAGCGGACGCGCATCATGAC
>CAZOBX010000473.1:0-1673 GCA_964578045.1 uncultured Kangiella sp.
GAGTAATACTCATTTAGAGGAGCTGCTTGATACATACTTTCCAAACGCCGAAAATGATGATTACTTTGCATAAATTAACCTGATTTATTTAATTGTCTTTTTCAAAAAAACGCCGTTTTCACGTCATCGCTTAACCCAAGTCCACTCACATGAGCTCGTTGAATCAATTGCCAGAAATAACGATAGGTGGCACGATCATGTAATTCGCCACCATATTGAATCGGCCCCCAATCAGCTTTTTGAGCAGCCAATAAAATCCCCTGCGCATCTTCCACTTCAGAATAATCCGGTTTCATCGCCTCAACAATCGCTTCCACTTGAGTCGGATAAATGCTCCACATGCGCATAAAGCCAAATTCATTTCTGGCGCGGCTAGCATCAGATTTGGTTTGCTCGGAATTTTTAAGATCCAGGGTAACGTTATGCGCCGGGACAATGCCATTGGCAAGTGCGGCAGCGACCATTTCCGTTTTTGCTCTAGCTAACAGCGGATGATCAAACTGCCCGGGGCTTCTCATGCAAGCCGCTGGAATCGCGCCATAATGACCGCTGACAAAATCCATCATACCGAAATCAAGAACCTGGATCCAATCGACTTCTGCGATTTTCCAGACATCTTTTAATGCGCCATGAGTTTCAATTAAAACATGAATTGGAATTTCTCGATCAATATCATTTTCTTTAGCGACTTTTTGAATATAACCCACCATGGCTTCAATTTGATCAGCCTGAGTTGACTTGGGTAAAGTGATGTACGCGACCTTATTGCCGATTTTAGGGACTAATATGTCAACATCCGCTTTCCAGTGGGGATGGCTGAAATCATGGATCCTGACACCCATCATATTATGGATATTGGTTTCACTGGAAATAACCTGGGCGACCATTTGGGCGTGTTCGGCTTCTTGCCCAGCAGCAGCGCCATCTTCACAATCACAGGTAATGTCAAATACTGGACCGAACTTTTGCTGCATTTCCAATGCTTTAAGCATCAATTTCTCACTACCAGCAAAATGCTCACAACTTGGAATAGCGGGGAATGGTTTTTCCGCGTCAAACAGTGCTTCATTTGGATGAACGTTAGCAGACATGTTTCGCTCCTTTCTCTTGTTAAAGTTAATTTGGCTTGTTGGGTTCATATCAGGATTTGAACCCAAGTGTTGTTATTAACTTATACCCAAACATCTTGGCAATGCAACATTCCCTACCTATACTTTAGTCACATTTGAGCAAAAGTCGGTTGTTATTCACTTCGGATACTTTACTCTAAGCATTACTGGCTGTTGAGGTTTTCCTCTACCATTTAAACCTTCCCCTTTAGAGGGAGGGACTTTATTTAACTATCCTATTAGACTTGAGGATAGGAATAAAGGACTCGATAGTCCATTAGACAGCCTGAACCAAGATGACTCTTTTGCAGATTTTATTCAAACAATAGTTTGAATTCTGGGCTAAAATCGGTATGATTTAGATTGAGCTTAAGACATCCGACCAGTTGGGTAAAACATAAATTGCAGTAAAGGTTCAATAGTTACCCGTTTCTGGACACCGTTAACCAGGGAAAAGCAGATGAATTATCACAATGAATTCTTAGAACATGTCAATGAAGAAGATGTGCTAGGTGGCTTCTGGCCTGGTATTCAACTTTATTATCCACCCGTTAAGTATTCCCC
>CAZOBX010000474.1:0-1636 GCA_964578045.1 uncultured Kangiella sp.
GATGTCATCAATAAAGTTGATAGAAATAAATAGCTAAAGCTAACCCCTTGAGCGTTAAAACTGGGATAAGCCGCATCTCTGGAAATTTCGACAGCATGAAGTATCGGATTCCAATCTAAGTATTTCCAGTACTCTTTGGGGATATCTTGTAAACTGAAGAATATTCCTGAAAGAAAAAATATGGGGCGCTGGACAAAAACTTTTAACTTATTAATTTCTTGAAAAAAAACGCTGGCGATTCCAAACAACAATCCACAACTGATAGCAAATAACCAGACCTGCAAAACACAAAAAAATATTGTTAGAGGATCTTTTATGGTGGCGTCAACTCGAATTACATATATGATCGCGAACAGCACTAAGATAACAAATGCGATTGTTAATAGCTCTAAAAGAGCAACAGCTACCACAGTACTAATTGGCTGAACCTGCCTAAATGCAAAAAGCGATTTATTGTTTTTGATAGCCATTGATGTATGTTCGAACGTAGAAAGGAACATACGAACTAACAGCATACCGTAAATCATAAAAACCAAAGTGGGCATGGTATGGGTGATTTCTCCACCCATTAAACTTCGAGCAAAAGAGAGCAAAAATATAAAAATAAGAGGGTTAATAACTGCCCAACTAATACCCAACTTATCACTAAATTTACTTTTTATTTCACGAAGAAAAATCGCAAATACAACATCCCGCCAAATTTGAAAATTTGTACGTTCATTAACTAATGCCATTATTTTATCGCATTCGCCGCCACAGCAATTTGAAAGATAATTTGGGAAATATCTTTTACAGCTTGCATAGTCTTGGCTTCTACTTTAGGTAGAACAATGAGCTTATCACCCGGAGACAACAAGGTCTTTGATTTTTGTGGCAGCCAGGAAGCTGCTGAATCTAGCTGATGAAATTCGGTCAAACCGTTCGGATGCACAATCACCACTTGCTCATAATTCGCTCGATTGGTATATCCTCCTGACCAAGCTATATAATCTTCTAAGGATGCGTCCTTGTTATACACCACTGCCTGTGGAATTAGGACTTCTCCACCAATTTGCACTAGATCAGTTTTTGGTGGAATAACAATTTTATCGCCCTGCTCTAAAGCAATATTGGCAATATTTCCATTATCGGCAACAATCACTTTTCCTAAAGGTTGAGTTTGACGGGCCCTGGCGATAAATTCGGAAATTAATTGCGCTTCCTGTGCTCTTATTTGAGCCTCTCCGGTTGAGGATGCAGGGGATGCGTAGATTGAACGTTCCAGGCGGTCAAGGGACCGTTCTAATATTTCTTTTTGTTCGAGCGCGGCGCTTTTTCGTAAAATATAAATCGATGAATAATTAGCCAGTTCAGGTTCGATTTCTATATGACTCAATAGGTCATATAGCCGTGTCTTTTTGCTAACCGCAAAATAAGAAGGTCCTAAATAACTGCCAACTATTTCTATATCATAAATTTGAGCGTGAAGGTCGTCATTAAAATACAATTTGTCACCGTTCATCAACTTGTATTTTTCGAAATCTTGCATACTCAAATAAATAGAAAATGGACCATCGAATCGATTACCGGTGACCGCAACATGGCTTGTTTTTGTAAGTGGTTTAACATACGACATCAATTCACTACCGGTCACTTC
>CAZOBX010000475.1:0-1616 GCA_964578045.1 uncultured Kangiella sp.
AGAGAGTTGATTTGCTGTGTGTTTTAAAATCATGCCATCGATTAATGATTGGATGGTGTGTTGATCGTCTTCTGACATCTGACTGACAGCTTCAAATTTTAGCTGTAAGTTATTTGGTAAATCTCGCTCGCCTTCCTCAAAAATCAACCAGTCAGTTGTGATATGAAAAGCTGTTGCAATCTTTTTAAGTATCTCAATGGATGGTTGGGCCTGTCCTGCTTCATATCGTTTGACCTGAGTAATGTGCATACCCACGGTATCAGCCATTTCGTGCTGAGTTAATTTGTGCTCTTTTCTAAGCTTGATAAATCGTGTTGGGAAACTCATTGCAATAAACACCAGTAATTGTTTATTCATGATTATCTCCTAAGGTTCTAAAAAGATTTGACAAAAGTATCTATATAGAGCTTATAATAATATCTTTAGAGGGTCTTGACAAGTTTTTTAGGGAAACGCGGATATGCCACGAATCAAACAAGCAATCATCGAAAAGCTCAAAAATGAAGTCTCACTGGTTCGTCTGATGGAGTCTCAGGGCTTTGAACTCAAAAAGCACGGCAAAGATTATGTGTGCCGTTGTCCGTTCCATAATGACAAGACTCCCTCTTTAGTCGTTAGTCCTGGAAAGAATCTCTGGAACTGTTTAGGGGCTTGCGGTGTTGGCGGCTCAGTAATTGATTGGGTGATGAAGCGTGAGGGAATATCATTTAAACGGGCCGTTGAAATTCTACAGCATGATTTAGGCTTGATTAGCGAGAGCCATAAACCGGTGAAGTATGCGAGCACCAAACAACTGCCTTCCTCATTAGTCGCTGAAAAAGATGAGCAGCAAGCGCTAAAGCGCGTGATTGATTTTTACCATGAAACCCTCAAGCAATGCCCGGAAGCGACTGAATACTTAAAAAGTCGCGGACTCAACCATCCTGAATTAATCAACACCTTCAAACTCGGTTTTGCCAATCGAACCTTAAGTTATCGATTGCCGGAGAAAAATCGAAAGGCTGGTTCTGAAATTAGAGGGTTATTGCAGAATGTCGGTATTCTTCGCAATAGTGGCCATGAGCATTTTAATGGTTCGATCGTGGTGCCCATCTTCGATAATGAGCAGGGTGAAGATGGTCAAATCAAAGAAGTTTATGGCCGTAAGATTTTAGGTAACAGGCTTAGGAAAGGAACCGCTCTACATCTGTATTTACCCGGAGAGCATCAAGGGGTTTGGAATGAACTAAGCCTGGCTGCGAATGATGAAATCATAATCTGTGAATCCCTGATTGATGCCATGACCTTCTGGGTGAATGGTTTTAAGAATGTCACCAGTAGTTATGGCACCAATGGCTTTACTGAGGAAATCTTAAACGCACTAATTAACCATGAAATCAAACGAGTTTTGATTGCTTATGACAGGGATGAAGCTGGAAATAATGCCGCTGACAAGTTAGCGGAACAACTCAAGAAATACGACATTGATTGTTACCGTGTGTTGTTCCCTAAAAATATGGATGCCAATGAATACGCCGTTCAAATGAGTCCAGCCAGTAAAGCATTAGGACTGGTGATCCGCAAAGCTGAACCCATGTTAAAAGCTAAAGTACGGAAGCCAGCGAAAGAAAAAACCG
>CAZOBX010000476.1:0-1559 GCA_964578045.1 uncultured Kangiella sp.
CAGTAAAACTATTTTTTTCATTTTTTTATGCCTTTAAATGCTAACTCTATCAACACTTGGTCATTACAAGTGAAGCGCAGAAACGACAATTTTCTTTGAGAATACATGGCGTCTCTTGGTGATTTTTGTTGTTTAAAATATTTTTATCGGTGGTTATTAATATTTTGGCAACTTGATAAGTGTTTGAGTCTTTTTATTTTCCTCAACCTCTTCCTTAGTTTTTTGTACGGCTGTGACAATATCGCCAAAATAAAGTGCATTAACAAATACTCGACTAGTGCCCAACCAAAAACCTCTAAAGTTCATATCATCAGTAAAAGCGATAATTTTTCCTTTACCATGACCTTGAACTAACATGCTGGTTTCACCGGCAATATTATTTTGATTCTCTTTAGACATATATCCCGCAAGCAGCGGCTTTTTATTAAATCGAGCGAATGAAACAAAAGACTCTTTGGGTTCCGAAAAACTAAATTGACCTTTTTTAAAGATCGCCAGATTCTCATCTGACAAGCCAAAAGCCAATGGGTGACTTAAGTCGATTTTAGTGCTGGCAATCGCTCCGCCGATAAAATGCTTTGAACGAGTATCCTCCATGTCTGCATAATTTAATTGGGTATCTGGGACTGGTTCGAGCTTTGATCCTTTACTCGACAACCAGTTTTGCTCCGCTACCCAAGATGAAGCGCGAGACTGAGTGATCAGAATTCCGCCTGTTTTGATCCAGGTATCCAACTTTTTTTGAGCTTTTTCAGAATAATCATATTTTCCATCAACTAGTATTATATGGCTATAGGGGATCGCTTCCAGATCACTAAACTCATCAATCGTCATCATAGACAATTCTTGACCCAACCTTTGATCCATCAAGTGCCATACTTCACCGGCCTGATAACTACTCACACCTTCACCAATTATCATCAGCGGCTGGACACTTTGTAGCAACGGCATGCTGGGACTACCCAGATCTGGTCCATTAATCGCTAAACCGGAACGAATAAATTTAGGGTTAAGGCCAAGTTCTGCGAGTTTTAAGCGAAGTAATCGGGTTAGTTCATCAGCAGAAAATGCTTGTGTTTTGATAGGTACAATTAGATCACCTTGGTTTAAGTACTGATGCCCCATATTAGTGGCAACTTTTATTCGTTTGCCAGCCATTCTGACTGAAATCTTATTTTGATGAAGGAAATTTAGTAAATTAGCTGTTGCAAAGTTTCTCCAGTCAAAAGCCAAAGCTACTATTCGATTATCAATGGTTTCAAATAGGTTTTGGCTAGTTTGAGTTTTTTCGCCTACCAGTTTTTCAGAAAAATCCGAACGGCTTACCATTTGATAATCGATATCAAATGCGAGCGGCATAGTCCAACTCGAAACATCGTAAAAGGAATTATCTTTAAACTCTTCTCGTTTTTCAAAAATTGAGTTGATCAATGAGTACTGTGGTTGTCTAAGCGGAACGATGTAAGCGGAACCCGGCTTAAAAATTTGACCATTGATTTCCAGTTCCTGTCCAAGTGGCATCACACTTATTTGATGGCCGGTTAGTATTTTGTTAAATT